>JAHZKF010000093.1 GCA_022600575.1 Gammaproteobacteria bacterium
ATCACCTAAAGGCTGAGTGTTTAATGTGGTAATCACATCCTTATCTAACTGAGTATCAAATATCCCTGTTTTTATACTTTCTAAAAAATTTGTTTTAAATGACCATTGGTCGCCTTTTTTCCATACGTACATGCATCCTTTTGCGATTTCAGTAGGGCAGTCCGCTTCCGTTTCTACCTGAATACACTGTGTGACTTCGAGTGTTTTTTTAGCTCCTCCAGAGGAGACAGAAGGGTGGCTCACTTCAGCTGTTGCTATAACAGGTTCTGTAATGGGTAGTGCGGGTATGTTTGTTGAAAAATTGCCTGGATGAGGGTACTGGTTAGTCGTCACCCCATACTCTCTTGCTCGTTTTCTCGCCATTTGATGCGTGATTTCATGGTTTTTTAATGTAATTTGCCTCATTGCATTAACAAGTGGCTTGCCATTGAGTGACTGAAGTGGGACGTCATAAAGTATGCCTGTGTCCATCACATAACAGCGAGGCGTGTTTTCGGCTATGTCATATAGGTAAATTGGGGTTTTATTTGCCAGGGGTGATTGGGTCCACTTTATTTCAGTATTTGTTTCAGCATAGGGCGCTGTATAATAGGAAGCAGGTTGTTCTGGATTATTTGGATCGAACTTAAAGTAAGACCACTTGGTTGCTTTTGAGCCAGAAAAAATAACATAAGGACCCAGGGTGATCACAAATTATCCGTAATTGATTTGTATTTTATTTAATTGTAGTAGATATTTAAATTTTCATCGGGCACTTTAGGTTTATTTTAACACAGATTGTATTGCAGGAGATTGTTCAAGATAAAACAATTAGTTTATTAAACGGATAGTGGGTTAGGTTGGGCACTAGAGGTTGGTTTGGTGTTGTCATGGTGTACCATGTATCCAAAAAATCCCATGCCACATAATCCTGATACAGCACTGATACCGGAAATGGCATAGCTTGTGGTTGTTCCAATACTTGCAATGGTTTTAATGCCAAGTGTAGCTGCAAGTCCTAGTGGTGGGAAAAAAACAGCAGCTAATAATAAAAGGCAGATACTAAAGCTAAAAACAGCAAGTTTTAATAGAAAGCTATAATTGACTTCGTTCGGCTTGACGGGGGTATTGATTTTCCTAGGATGTGAGGGTTCATTTGAGGGTGATGGTAGCGGATTTTGTTGTGCTTCTACCCCTTTTCTTAAGCGAGACATGTTTAACCAACCATTATTGGATGTAGTTTGTGCAAATCCATGTTTTTCATATAACTTGATTGCCGCTTGATTATTTGCTCGAACTTGTAAGCAGATGCTTTTTTTCTCTTGGTCTGCTTTTGCTACTATTTCATTTAATAATTTTGAGGCAATACCAATACCTTGACATTCAGGTTTTACACCCACATTACCAATAAATAATGAGCCATCTGACTGAGGGCGTGCAAAAAGATAACCTGCAATAGGTGCAGGTTCGGTGTTTGTATCAACGACGACCCAAGAATAATCTTTATCATAATAGTTACTTAGGTCAAGTGGTGGTTCATCTGGAAAAATATACGCATCTAAAGGATTAATTTCGCTAAAATCAGAGCGTTGCATAGCGCGCATACTGAATCTGAAACAAATTTCTCTAGCGGTTAACTCCATATGATCAGGGTCGATACTCGCGTCAGATACACGAATGCCTTGTGCTTTTAAGTATCGTGCAGATGTCTCTAATTCTTTTTTACAGTCTTCTAGATTACCGGCATTGATGATTTGATTGTGTGCATGTAAGGCTTTGTCTAAATTTTTGAATTTAAATCGATGTAAGGTATTGTTATTTTTTGTATAGATTGCATCACTCATAAAGCATTGATTATGTGCAAGTGCTGCTTTGCAAATATCGCGCGTAAAACAAAACTTAGATTCAAGCATGGCAAAATGCAATGAAAATAAGTCATTGTTTTGATTGGGTGCTTCTTCTAGAAGTCTGTCTGCTGAGGCAGTACTGGATAAAGTTTGACAAAAAATCACGCCATCGTCAACGAGTAGTTTTTTAAAAAGAGGAATAAAAGAAGCGGAAAAACAAGAGGTGAGTGTGATGCTTTTAAATTGTAAATGTTTAGCTTGCATGGCTTGAATTTGTTTCTTGATATCTGCAATGGCTTGGTCATTAAGTGTTTGAGGCGCACCAGTGCTGTCGGCAGTACCATGCCCACCATCAATTACAAGATGCAGATTATTGTCAGTTTGAAATTCAGGAAGTGCCCCAAACTCTTGGCTAAAACGTTCATGATTAATGACATGCGTAACTTGATCTCGATAAACTGCTACTCTGTCACTGGTTGCAATAGCGATGATAGTATTTGACATTATGAAAACCGTTGTTATTTACAATATTTAAAAGATTTTTTATTGTACCATATGATTAAAAAATAATCAAGTAAAAGTCGAAAGCAACGCTGTTCTTATATGAATCTATATGTTATAATATTTCACATATTATTTTACGTTTTATTCAGGGCTGTTTTTTATGTTGGAAGAAGAATATAAAAAAAAGAGTTTGATTGCATTACAAGAACGACAACCTGATATGCGGGATGATGCAGGATATCAGCATCTTTTAAAAGAAGTAAACGAGATTGCGGCTTTAGCTTATATTGCTCTTAATAGACAAAGCGAAACGTTTATTACTGAGTTATTCAGACAAATAGAATGCCACAAAGATAAAGAAGATATGACAGGACTCCCTATCCAAATATATGGCGTGTTGAGCGAGATACTGGATAGAGAGAGTGAGGACGACAGAAGAAATCATCGAAACCAAGGGGTTTTTGATGAGAAACATATCCATGTTCGTGGTAGAACAGAACAGATGCAAAATCATGATATGGGCGCATTAATGCCAGAACCGACAGGACACATTGAAGTGCTTGGAACGGTTGACCGACTTGAAGTGTCTGCACGGAGTAATCAACAGTCAAAGATACTTGTGTCTTTGAAAGAAGGTATCGATCTTGCGCTTCAGAATGAGAATATCAAACACATTATTATTCCTGTTGGTCCAGGCCATTGGAGAGGTGTTTATTTAACAAAGCCAGCAACGCCTGATGAGAAATATAACGTTGAAGTGTTTGATCCTTTTGGTTCTGGAGGAGCAATGGCTCTCGCGTCTTTTGTTGAAACCTTTTTGAGTCATTCAGGAATTGGACCAGAAAAGCAGAATATGACTTTTTCAGGCCCATTAAAGCCCCAGCGGGATGGATATGCGTGTGGAGATTTTACCTGTGCCTATAGCCATAGAATGATGAAGCAATTTGGTGCGCCTGAAGAAGCATATAACCAAGCATTAATAGATGTTCTAGATGAGCAGGGTAATGCTGGAGGAGTGCTTCGCGGTATGACACGATCTATTTTTGATGAGTTGTTTCCTGAAGAAAAAAAGGCTTTGGGAGGTGTTCCTCAAAGAAAAAAGAAAAAACCTAAAGCATCTGAAGCATCTGAAGCATCTGAAGGGTTTAAGGCGTTTGAAACCTCTGATGTTCCCCAAAAAGGAAATGATAAAAATGAAGTTGATTGGATTTTTTATTTTAAATGTTTTGGTGCTTTAGCGATGTTAGCTGGTGGTGTGATGCTTGCCGTTGGATTATGGTTTTCGATACCAATGCTCGCCATTGGAGGCGTTTGTGTTCTTGGTATGGGTTTTTTTACGTTAAATCAATTTTCTGATTCCGATTCAGGCAAAGCGAGTCAGTTTTCTCCCGTTTAGAAAGTCATTGAGTTTGTTCTTATTTTCACCTTAAAATGTCGTGTTTTTAAGAAAGATGGTTCAAATCGAGTCTTTTTATCTTGAGTTTTAACTTATTTGTTCTATAGTGTTAGAAAGTGGTTTAAACTAACAAAAAAGTGGAGGATTGTGGGGGGATACCCTGCAAGCAAGCAAACCATGTTTCGTGGAATAAACGCTATCAATTTGGACAGCAAGGGCCGATTCGCCATTCCTGCAAAGTATCGCGAGGGATTGGGGGATGAAGTCGTTGTAACAATTGATACCGAAGAAACCTGTTTATTGCTTTATCCAGTGAAACAATGGCAAACGATAGAAGATGGTTTGCAACGTTTACCCAGTTTTAATGTTGCAGCGCGGCGAATACAACGATTATTGATTGGTCATGCAACAGATGTACATTTAGATGGAAATGGGCGTGTGCTGCTTCCACCTCTTTTAAGAGATTATGCAACCCTTGAAAAGCGCGTCGTGATGATAGGGCAAGGTAATAAGTTTGAGATTTGGGATGAAGCTGCTTGGCAGGCGAAGCGCGCTGTATGGCTAGAAGAGGAGTCGTCAGGTGATGGGCTACCTGATGAAATGAAAACGTTTTTCTTATGATGGAGTCTTTTGATGATAGGCACACATCAACCCGTTTTACTTGAAGAAGCTGTTGAGGCATTAAAGCTTGTGCCGAATGGTATCTATGTGGATGGTACTTTTGGGCGCGGTGGACACTCACAGGTTATTTTGGAAGCGCTTGGGCCTTTAGGTCGGTTAATCGTATTAGATAAAGATAGTGAGGCTATTGCACATGCAAAACAGCTTTTTGGGCAAGATGAACGGGTTTTACCGGTCCAGGATTCGTTCGCTAACATTGAAGCGATTGCGCATGATGTGGGAATTTATGGGCAAATTTCTGGTGTTTTATTAGATTTAGGGGTTTCTTCGCCACAATTAGATGAAGCTTCTCGTGGATTTAGTTTTATGCAAACAGGTCCGCTTGATATGCGAATGAATAAAACACAATCTTTAACGGCAGAAGTGTTTGTTAATCGTAGCAGCGAAGCTGAAATGATTGATGTATTTAAAAGCTATGGTGAAGAGCGATTTGCCCGACGCATTGCGCGCGCAATCATTCGAAAACGAACAGAACTTGGCCCCATTACAACAACCACCGAACTTGCTGAAATTGTTAAAGAAGCACACCCTGCATGGGAAAAGCACAAGCATCCTGCAACGCGTGTATTTCAGGCTATTCGTATTTATGTGAATCAGGAACTAGATGATTTATCTGAAGGATTGAAACAATGCGTTCAAGTTCTAGCGCCAGATGGGCGTTTGGCTGTGATTAGTTTTCATTCACTTGAAGATAGGATTGTAAAACGTTTTATGCGAGCAGAAGAAGAAGGCATTCGGCTGCCACGAGGTTTACCTGTGATGGATACAGATTCTAAAACACATTTTAAACGTGTAGGAAAAGCCATTAAACCAACTGATGACGAAAAAGACGAGAACATTCGTGCACGAAGTGCAGTCCTTAGAATAGGGGAGAAAACGTCATGAACGCTGCAGCAAAAGTGATCCAACAAAGTAGCTTGTTTCAGGGGCACTGGGTTAAGGAACAGTTTTCAAAACAGATGCTCCTGCAAACCAGTTTGCTTTTTTTTGTTTTAATGAGTGCGCTTTCAGTTGTATATGTGATTAATCTTCATCGTGTCACTTGTGGTCAAATGCAAATAGCAGACCAACGGACACATCATTTACAGTTGCAATGGGGTCAATTATTGCTTGAGCAGGCGAGTCTTGCCACACCTGCTCGGGTTGAAACACTTGCTAAGGAAAAATTGCATATGACTTTTCCATCACGTGAGCAAACGTTCGTTCTGCGTGCCGAATGAATGAAGCGAGTCATCGCAAACGTTTTTTAACGTTGTGCATGTTCTTTTTTATTGTGCTTACGGTATTGGTTTGGCGCATGGTAGCGTTGATGATTTTAGATAGAAGTTTTCTGCAGGGCCAAGGGGATGCGCGGAGTGTTCGTGTGGTTAATACCCCTGCTTTTCGAGGTATGATATTTGACAGGCAAGGGGCGGCAATTGCTGTTAGTACGCCTGTTCAATCACTTTGGTTAAATCCCAAAAAATTTGAACCAACATCAACTGAATTAAAAAGTCTAGCAAAGATTTTAGATATTTCTCCGAATAGTATTTCTCGGCGCGTGAGTCGCGTAGAAGAGCGTGGCTTTGTTTATTTAAAACGGCATCTTACGCCTACGCAAGCACAGAAAATTGAAGCGCTGAAAATTCCAGGTGTTAATTTTAAGCAAGAATTTAAACGTTATTATCCAGATGGTGAAAGCCTTGCTCAATTGATTGGATTTACGAATATAGATGATGATGGCATTGAAGGTTTAGAGCTTGCTTATCATGATTGGTTAGATGGCGTTCCGGGTAAAAGACGTGTTGTAAAAGATAGGACGGGGCGCATTATTGATGAGCTTGGTGTGATTCAAGAGCCACGGCCTGGACAAGGATTACAGCTGAGTATTGATAGACGCATTCAATTTTTGGCCTATCATGAACTTCAAAAAACAGTGGCAGAATTTGGGGCAAAATCAGGTTCGGTGGTTGTGTTGGATGCTAAAGATGGCGAGGTGCTTGCTGTTGTGAATTGGCCTTCTTTTAACCCTAATGCGCGTGGTCGCTATCATATTTCTGCTTACCGCAATCGGGCAATTACAGATACGTTTGAACCAGGTTCCGTCACAAAACCTTTTAGTATTGCGAGTGCGCTTGAAACGGGCTTATTTAAACCAGATACGGTGATTGATACGCGACCGAGTTGGATGATGGTAGAAGGACATGCGATTCGTGATGTAGGGAATTATGGGGTTCTCGATGTGAGCGGGGTACTCCAGCACTCAAGTAATGTTGGTGTCAGTAAAATGGTTCTTAAAAGCCCGCCTGAACAACTGATTAATTTTTTAAGACGTTGTGGTGTGGCAAGTCTTACAGCCAGTGGCTATCCTGGTGAAAGTGAAGGCGCTATTGTGAGTGCCGCTGAAGCGGGTCCTTTTGTGCTGGCGACCTTGAGTTTTGGGTATGGATTTTCAATCACCACATTACAGCTTGCTAAAATGTATGCTATTTTTGCAAACAATGGGCGCTTAATGCCTGTGCATTTACTTCATTCAGACGAGCAAAAACTTGGAAAACAAGTGGTGACACCCGAAATTTCAAAACAAGTGCTTGAAATGATGGAGTCGGTTGTTAAACGTGGTGGAACGGGGACGAAAGCTGCAGTACCTGGTTATCGCGTAGCAGGCAAAACAGGAACAGCAAGAATTGCAGGTCAACATGGTTATCAAGAAAAACGTTATATGGCAACATTTGCAGGTATTGCGCCTGCTTCAAATCCACGCTTGGTGGTAGCTGTGGTGATTCATGAGCCAACAAAAGTCTCTTTTTATGGCGGACGTGTGGCAGCACCCTTGTTTTCAAAAGTAATGGAAGCATCGTTACGGCTACTTGATATTGAACCCGATGCACCAGATGAGTTGCGTACTTCATGACAATATTAAAAGCGTTGAAAGGTGTTTCAATTAAAGCGTTGCAAAACGATAGCCGTGAAGTGAAATCGGGGGATGTGTTTTTAGCTTATCCAGGCGCTTGTGCAGATGGTAGGCGCTTTATTAAAGCAGCACTTGCTGCAGGGGCTATTGCCGTTATTTATGAGCTAGAGGGTGCTGAGCACTTTGATTTAGATGCCTTACCTAAGACGATACCTTTGATTGCATATCCTGGTTTAGCCAAGCAACTGGGTGCTTTAGCATCTCAGTTTTATTCTGTACCTGAAAAAGTGTTTAACATTTCGGGAGTGACAGGGACCAATGGTAAAACAACCATCGCGTACCAATTAGCACAAGCACATCATTTATTAGGTCAGTCAGTTACTTATATGGGAACATTAGGGGCAGGTCTACTCGATGCGATAAAACCCTTACATAACACAACGCCTGATGCGTTATGTGTGCAAAAGATGCTGTATGATTGGGCTGAAAAAGAGATTCAATATATTGCGATGGAGGTCTCATCGCATGGATTGTGTGAAGGACGCGTGAGTGAGGTTTGTTTTACACAAGCCATTTATACCAACTTAAGTCATGAGCACTTGGATTACCATAAAACTTTTGAAGCATATGCAGCGGCTAAAGCGCGTTTATTTGCGTATCTAAGCTTGGAGTCAGTGATTTTAAATCAAGATGATGCACATGCTGGGTTGATGCGTTCCGAAGTTGCTAAAGGTGTAAAAATTCTGACGTATGGCTTGGATAATAAGAGTGATGTATATGCTGAGAATATTAAGTTGTTAATGACGGGCAGTGTATTTGATGTTCAGACGCCAATAGGACGTTTTAAGTGCTCGGTACAAGCATTGGGTCGGTTTAATGTATATAACAGTTTAGCAGTGATTGCGAGCTTGATTGCTGATGGATATGCGTTATCTGATATAGAAAAGGTAATGCCAAAACTTGCCGCATCTCCCGGACGAATGGAGCAAGTTACTTCATCCCCTGCTGTTTTGGTTGATTATGCGCATACACCTGATGCGCTTGAAAAAGCGCTTGAAACATTGAAAGAGTTAGAGCATCAACAGCTTTTTGTGGTGTTTGGATGTGGGGGGGATAGGGACAAAGAAAAACGTGTTTTAATGGCGAAAGTTGCAGAAAAATATGCAGATAAAGTTGTAATTACCAGTGATAACCCTCGTACAGAAGACCCGCATCAAATTCTAGAAGAAATTAAGGCAGGTTTTGATATCAAAACAAACGTATTACAAATAGAAAATAGAAAAGAGGCAATTCAAGAAGCGTTTAAGTTAGCTGATGCTGACGATATCATCTTAATTGCAGGTAAGGGGCATGAGACCTATCAAGAAATAGGTCATGAACGGTTTCCGTTTTCAGATGCTGCCGTTGTACGTCAATTGGCAAAATCGTGATTTATCATTTAAATGGTTTTTGTAGGGTTGAATGGTGCGCTTTCTGAGGTTGTATCAGCTGGTGTTTGGCCTAAAGCAGTGTGTGTTTGAGGAAGAGGCGTTATTTTGCTCTTAAAATTTGAAATATAGGTTTGATTTTCTTCAATATAATGCGTGGGTAGCGCGTCTAAAAATGCTTTAAGCACCGGTCGCTCTTGGTTTGCTGCAATGAGTAAATTACATCCAGCGTTAAGTGCTTGTGTGCCACGCGTCAGTAAGTCACCAATATCGGCCCCCGTCATGCCTAAACAGTCACTGACAATAAGGCCTTCAAATCCAATTTCATCCCGTAAAATATGATGAAGCCATTTGGAAGAATATCCGGCGGCATATTCAGAATCTACTGCTGGATATTTCACATGTGCCGGCATAACAGCATCGAGTACCCCTGATTCGGTTAATGTAGTAAAAGGTTTTAAGTCGCAGGCTTTTAGTTCATCTAAACTTCGTGGGTCAGATGGAAAATCAATGTGTGAGTCGGTTGTACAGAAACCATGGCCTGGAAAATGTTTACCAACCGATGGCATGCCTGCTTTATGCATGCCTTTAATAAAGGCATTAGTGAGTGCTGTCACAGTTTCTGGTTTATCATGAAAGGCACGATGTAAACCGCCAATAATGGGGTTTGGTCCGTGTATATCAAGGACTGGTGCAAGGCTTACATGAATACCGCATTCACGTAGCTCGCGTGCCATATGCTCACCATATTGTTCAGCCAACTGCAGGCCTGTATCGGGATTTAAATCATATACATCGCCATAAACATGGGCTGCGGGTAAAGCTCGGAAGCCTCGACGTTGAATCCGTTGTACATACCCACCTTCGTGATCGGCAAATAAGGTGAGCTCAGGATTAATGGTATGAATCTGTTCGGTTAATGCAATGAGTTGTTCTCTGTCTTTAATATTACGGGTAAAAATAATCACACCCGAGGTGTTTGGATGTTGTAATAAGGCTATTTCTTCAGGTGAGATGGTAGGACCCATTAAATCGATAATAACTGACATAGAGAATACTCATAAAGTTGGATTAAACATTTTATCTGAGAATAACATATTGAGTTAGACTCTGTGAAATTTTGAAGGTATAGTGCAGCCATTCTTGGAAACGGACAAGGAGTATTAATTATTATGACAACGAATCATTTAGGACCAGATGAGCTGGCTTCGACAATTCGAGAGCGTACCCCTAATATTCAACCACGTATTGGTATTGTATTAGGATCAGGCCTTGGTGGGTTTGCAGATCGCTTAGAAAATGTCACACGTATTTCTTATGCTGATTTACCTGGTTTTCCGTCAGTAACAGTAGATGGACATCAAGGTACGATGGTTTTGGGTGAGCTTTTTGGTGTGGGTGTGGTTTGTTTACAAGGACGAATGCACTTATATGAAGGGGCGAGTCATGATGTTGTTAAAACCTATATCCGAACATTAAAGCGTCTTGGATGTGAGTACTTTTTTGCAATTAGTGCTTCTGGTTCTTTATGTGAAAATGTTGGACCGGGTCATTTGATGCTGATTAAAGACCATATTAATTTGCAAGGCACCAATCCTTTGATTGGTCCGAATGATGATGAGTTTGGTGCACGATTTTTTCCTTTAGATGACGTTTATGATCGTGAAACGCGCGAAACATTGATACATTTGGCCGAAGGCATGGGACTTGTATTACCTGAAGGGGTGTATGCAGCGGTCACAGGCCCTAACTATGAAACAGTTGCTGAAATCAAAGCGCTGCGTATGTTAGGTGCTGATGCTGTAGGTATGTCAACGGTACCAGAAGTATTGGTCGCAACACATTGTGGAATGAAAGTTGCCGTGATTGCAATGATCACTAATTTTGCGACAGGACTTGCAAGTATTAGTCATTCGCACAAGGCAGTGGTTGAGATGGCTTCACAATCAAGCGATAAAGTAACTATTTTATTAAAACAGTTTATTGAAACATTGTCTAAGTAAGTGTTTCCTTTTCCCTTTGGGGATAAGGATTTAATGCTGCAACATGAGGGCAACCCAAAAAATAAGACCATACAGGCCATTGCTTGAAAAGGTCTGAAAATAATTTGGGTTGCTGCCTCGAATCACAATTTGTTGATGTGTGAAAATAATGCATCCAATAGCCCAAGCCATATAAAAAAGTAAATTAAAGTGAAGGGTATAAGCAAGTATTAGCCAGATTATTTGTGTGGCAAGCTGAAATAAGCAAACGATGTTTTTGTCTTGAGATGCAAATAAAATAGCGGTTGATTTAACGCCAATTTGCAAGTCATCATCACGGTCGGCCATGGCATAAATAGTGTCGTAGGCCACAATCCAGCAAAAGTTAAGCAGCATGAGTAATAAGGTTGTGGTATTGAATGCTACTCCTTCGGCTGTGTAAGCCATGGGGATACCCATAGAAAAGGCAAGGCCTAGAACGAGCTGTGGTGCTTCAAAAAAGCGTTTGCAAAAAGGGTATACCGCTGTAAGCGTTATGCTAATTAGGGCATAATTAAAGCAAGTTTTAGGGAGTTGTGAAAGGATTAAAAAGGCTGCAAAAAGTAGCGTAACAAGCAACCCCATGGCTATTTGCAAGCTGATTTTTTGTGAGGCAAGGGGTCTATTTTTGGTCCGTTCAACGTGAGGGTCTACATGTCGGTCGGCAATGTCGTTTAAAAGACAACCGGCCGCACGCATAATAAAGGTCCCCAAGAAAAAATAAAAAACCAACATGGGAGCGGGCTTACCCCCACCGGCAAGCCAAAGCGCCCAGGCTGTTGGAAACCAAAGTAAGAGTGTACCAATGGGCTTATGAAGCCTAAGGAGTTGAAAGTAAGGGGTGAGGTTCATAGGTCATATCTTAAAATTTTAGTTTAATATCGTCATTGAAACAGTTTTTTTAGCCTATCTGCAATCAAAATTGTGTGGCAGGGTATAAGTAGTATCAGCTTCGCTTGATGGTTGAGTGCCACTTGCAGCAGCAAAAATAGATTGCGCGGGTACATGTTGTCGTGGCTGGCTTTGTTCAATACACCACATCATGTTGTGATAAAAGCGTGCGTCATTGCAGCGATTGTAATACAGATCAGAGTATAATTGACTGGCGTCAAAAAACTGCCCCATTTCTTTATAGCATAATCCTTGGAGTTCTAGTGTTTCTATGTTTTTAAAGTCATTAGGAACAAATTCGTAGTATAAAATGGCTTCTTGATATCGAGATGTGGCAAAACATCTTCTTGCTTGCTGAAGTGCTGCATAATGTTCTGATGTCATGGCGGGAGCATTGTCAAATAGTGCTGATTGTTGAGCCCTTACGAGGTGTGTTAGTTCGGATATTTGAGTTTGTATACGATTGTCTAGGGTTGGATTTTTACCAGGGATAAAACGGTAATAGATATTGAGGGCATTTTGATATTCTTTTTTGAGTTCATAAACTGACGCCAGTTGTAAGAGAATTTGAGTGTTGTTTTGATAATTGGGATATCTTTGATAACTTGCAATTGCATCGTCAAGTAACGCTTGTTTTTCTGTGGTATCTTCAGGAATGCGCATTGCTTCTGCTTGGTACAGTTTTGCTATTTGAATCAATATTTTTTTGTTTTCTGTGCTGTTTGAAATGAATTTTAGATAATGAATAGCAGATAAATAGTCTCCTATTGCGATATAACAGTCTGATAGCAGGATGATATGTTGGGGCTCTAAATAACCTTGGATATAAGACATACTTTGAATTGCATCAGTTGGGTGATTGAGCCTAAAGTAGCATAGGGCTTGATAAAAGTACCAAAAATTGTCTCTGAACGGCGAGTGTTCTAGATGAAATAAAGCCTCATTATACTGTTGATTGTCAATGTGTTTTTTTGCTTCGTGGAGGGAATGTAAGTCTTGTGGTGTACCTCTGAACATGTAAATAATCTCGCTATCATTGTCATAATGTAGGCGATCTTATCATATAATAAGCTTTAAAGATAAAGTATCAGGGCTTGTTTGCGGAATCCAGAAATTTATCAAAACTACTGGATCCCGCGCATAACAATGTAACAATGGGGTCGAACCCATGGGTTGAATGGTTTTATGTGTAACAATGGGGTCGGAGGTATTTTTTAAATCATATTCGCTTTAAACACAAGTAATGTATGTTCATGCGTCATAGCTAAAAAAGGTTCATGCTTCTGTTTAAGATTATCTTTGTAACATTGATCTGGAAAATGAAAAACACCTCCGACCCCATGGGTCCTTGAAGATTATCTTTGTAATATTGATCTGGAAAATGAAAAACACCTCCGACCCCATGGGTCTGTAATATTGATCTGGAAAATGAAAAACACCTCCGACCCCATGGGTCTAAATTAATTTACATTATTTTTCAAAAGTTAACGCCTTATTTTCTGACCATCTCTCAGGAATAAAGCGCGGGACGTAGGCTATGAGGGGTAGACGTATCACATGTGATTTCACTCTGAATAAAGCCTTGAGTAGGGATTACTGCTATGGGCAATACCTTAAAAGTCCGGGGAGTAAAATTTCTAATAAATAAAAATCAAATTGATGGTGTATGGTAAAGGTAGAGACGCGTCCCCATAATCTGTTAGTTGGGGAGTTTTGTTTTAAAGCGTGTTTTAAATAGCGGTATTCTGGCATATGTGTACGCATTTCATAGGGATTGATGTGGGTACGCTTAATATGGGGATGATTGTGAATGAGATCACCAAGCGCTTCTGTGTTTAAACGTTCAAATAATGTTTTTTCGGTGTTGTATACGGTTTTAGGTAAAATGGTTCGTGCATACCAACAGGGTTGGTTGTCTGCCCACATTAAAATATCTCGATGAAGTACGTCGCTATTAAGAGGTAAGTGAAGGGTTTTATGATCCCAGTTGTCTGTTTTTTCCCAGTTCTGGTTTAAGACTTCAAGGTGCGTGTTATCAGCCAGTGCTTTTAGTTTATCTGTAATAGACGCTTTGTGGTTTAGCCACGAGATAACTTGGGGCAGAAACATGGGCATTGTTGTCATAATTGGCATCACTAAGGTTCAATATAACGGGTTTCATCGGGTAAATGAGCGTCTTTAAAGCCTTTTTTTCGAAGTATACAACTGTCGCAGCGTCCGCAGGCCTCGCCGTTTTGATTAGCCTGATAGCATGAAACTGTATCTTTATAATTGACGCCAAGCTCGTGGCCTTTTTGAATTGTTTCGGCCTTACTAAGATGTAGCAAAGGTGTTTTAATACGAACAGATTGACTTTCAACACTCGCCTTTGTAGATAAGCTTGCCATTGTTTGAAATGCTTCAAAGTATTCGGGTCTGCAGTCAGGATAGTGTGAGTAGTCAATGCTGCTTGCACCAATAAAAATAGTTTGGGCATGAAGCACTTCAGCAAAAGCCAGTGCAAAAGATAAAAAAATAGTATTTCTGGCTGGCACATAAGTGACAGGAATGGTTGGGTCACCTGTATAATCTGGCACATCAATGGTGTTATCTGTAAGTGCCGAGCCACCAATTTGTGTGAGTGGCAGTGGCACAATGTGATGGGTTATACCAAGCGTGGTAGCAATGCGTTTGGCTGTTTCAAGCTCGATACTATGGCGTTGGCCATAATCAAAGCTTAGGGCATGGCAAAGGTAGCCTTCTGATTCTGCAATAGCAAGACAAGTGGTCGAATCAAGGCCCCCTGAGAATAAAATGACAGCTTTTTTAAGAGGTTTATTCATGGTGATTCTCTTCAATTTTAAGCGTAGATTCAGACATTATGTTAAATAAATAACCAAATCCGCGAACTGTTTTAATCCAAGGTTCTCCTTTGGCATTATGACCTAATTTTTGGCGCAAATTACTAATGTGTACATCAATACTGCGATCGTAGGCTGTAAATTTTCGACTAAGGGCATACTCGGTAAGCTCTTCTTTAGAAAAGGCTTGTCCTGGAGATTTAAGCAAAATTTCAAGAATCTTAAACTCAGTGTTGGTCAGTTCTAAATGCTCGTTATTCAGCATGGCTTGATGTTTTGCGCAGTCAACAACAATGTCGCCAAATTTAATTTGTGGACGTAAGTGTTTATGAGCGTGGTGTATACGGCGCAAGATAGTACGCAATCGAGCGAGTAACTCATGTGGATCGCATGGTTTGGTAAGATAATCATCGCCACCGAGTTCGAGTCCCATAAGCCTATCTACTTCTGTGTCACGGGATGTTAAAAACAAAACGGATGTTTGTTTATGTTTTCGAAGGGTTTGAATGAGTTCAAAGCCGTTTATGGTGGGTAACAGTACCTCAAGAATGATGATGTCAAAGGATTGATTAAGTGCGAGTTTAAGGCCAATCTCGCCATCATCTACGATAGAAGGCTCAAATCCTTCATGAGATAGGTAATCTGATAATTGCGTTGTGAATTCTCGATCATTATCAATTAGGAGAATCTTGTTAGTCATACAGCTAAGTTTCCATACGTTTATCGATGCATTCAAGTAGCTTAATGTGTCGTGCATCGGCATTAATAATAATAAATTGAAAGCCTTTTATTGTGATTTGTTCACCACGTCCAGGAAGATGTCCAAAATGCGCCATCACAATACCACCAATGGTATCGTATATTTCATCGCTTAAATCAGCATTTAAGGTTTGATTGAATTCTTCAATAGGAGTATCTGCCTTAATCATATAGTGTGCATTCCCATGTGCTTTGATATGTGCTTCTTCATCGATATCAAACTCGTCGGCAATGTCCCCAATAATTTGTTCAATTACATCTTCAAGGGTTACAAAACCTGAAACAGCACCGTACTCATCCACAACAATGGCCATATGGTTTCGGTTGATGCGAAAATCACTGAGTAAAGCGTCCAGTCGTTTGCTCTCAGGAACAACGGTTGCATGTCGAATAACGTCTGTTAAATCAAAATCTAGCGGAGTAGGTCCTTGAAAGCGTAATAAATCTTTTGCGTGTAACGTACCAATGACTTCGTCAGGATGATTACCTAAAACTGGAAAGCGAGAATGACCAGAATCAGTGACTAAGTGAGTGACTTCATCGAGTGTTGCATGTTCAGGAATACAAATCATTTGTTTTTTTGGCAACATGATGTCTCTGACGCGCAGTTTAGTAAATAAAATAACACCTTCAATCATGCTGAGTGTTTCTGCATCAATTAAAGCGCGGTTTTGTGCGTCTCTTAGTAAATGAAGCAGGTCATTTTGGGTCTGTGGCTCACTTTGAAATATTTTTTTCAGGCGGCAAAACCAAGATTTTTTATCACTTTTTTCCATCAAGATCAGTTATCCTCTGAAGCGTAAGGGTTATCAAATCCGAGTGTGGCAAGTGCTTTAATTTCGAGTGCTTCCATGATACGGGCATCTTCTTCATCAATATGGTCGTAGCCTAATAAATGCAAAACACCATGGATAACAATATGTGCCCAGTGCGCAGTAAGAGGTGTGTTGAGCATGATACTTTCTTTTTCAAGAACTGCCGGGCACACAACAACGTCTCCTAAAAGTGGGTAGTCCAAAAGAATATCATCAGGTAAGTTTGATGGAAATGCAAGCACGTTGGTGGCTTTATTTTGTTTGCGATAGGTATGATTTAAATTTGTGATTTCGTTTAAGTCAACAAGGCGTAAGGTGAGCTCAGCTTTTTCACGGTGAGGTAGCAGAGCTGCGTGTATCCATTCGGTTAATTGCTCGTTTGAAACGGGGAGCGGATTTGTGCATGCACATTGAATATCAAGTTGTATCGTCATCAATATTTAAATAAAGCTAATTGAGGATCCACTTAATTTGTTCCTCGAGGTTAATGGGAAGTGTTGATAGTTCTGCTAATGTTTTATCATTGTAAATGGTTTTTTGATGTAACTCGGTGGTTTGTTTAATGAAGGCATCACGAGCCTTAAGTAGCCATATAATTTGAGGTGTAAACAAATGTAGTAAGGCTTCAATCCATTGATCAAGTACTTGCCAGTGCGCATCATCGCTAAGTGTCATTTTAAATTGATTGAGTAATGATTTTGCATGTTTTGCATCATACCATATTTCTGAAGAAACCCATCGATTCACAGTAAATAAACGAATGGGTTTGCCATAACGGTTCATGGCAATGGCAATTAAGTGAGTCATAGGATTATCAATATGTTTATCCCAATCTGATAATGGTGTGGGTGTGATGTGTTTTGGGATATTGGGATAGCGCATAAAGCAGTGAAAATGGCCGTGTTCTTCTAGGTCGTAATTTTCACGGTGGCAGTGATAAAAATATTGGGCCCCTGTTTTTTTATCAATTCTGTCACCTTTAGGATAATGCGTTATCTGGGCATGTTTTAAGTGATTTTTTAAGGTGTAATGTAAAATATTATGGCCTTTAGGGCCTAACATCTGCTGCTCTGCACGAAGTGCTTTTTCTGCATGTGCTAAAAGCTGTGTTTTTTCGTGAGCCGTGAGCGGTGGTCGCTTAAAAGCTGCAGATGTTGGCATATCGAAATTAGTTGCCGCTACAGCCAGAACAGTTGTCTTGGTCTGTCATTGCATCTACAGAACCAGCACAGCCACTACAACCGTTACAGCCACTACAACCATTACATTTATCACCACAAGAACATTTACATTTCTTACAGCCTTGGCAAGTAGATGCCTCGGTGTTATTCATGTTCATACCATCTTCGGCATAGGCCGCAGGAATAACAGATACAGCGGATAAACTGGTCAGTAAGGCAGCCACAGCAAGAGATGTCTTCTTCATGATGAGATCCTTATTTGAGTTAGCATTAAAAATGCACTTTTTAATGCTATCAGAGTTGTATTTTAGATACCAGAAGAAGCTTTGTTTTCTGTTAGTGCATCGTCTACTTTCGTATCATTATCTTCATTAGCAAAGATAGATACACGCGGTGCTTCAAGTTCTGTTTGTTGTCTTCGTCGTTTATTTTTGATGTGGTTTAAAAACACTTGTGCTCGCATTTTTTCGGTAGCGCCTGCTTCTGGATGGGTCGTGCTGATGACTTGACCTGCACGTAAAAAATGTCTGACCGCTGTTGTGTCAGCTTCTGGTGTTTTGTCATTCATCATCGTATAGGCAATTTGAGCTGCTCTAAAGTAGGAAAGACTGAGACATGTGTTTTGTGTGAGTGCTTCAGCTTCGGCCGCTTCACCCAATTGAGTAATTAGCATTTTTTGTTGATTCGGTTCAAGTGCTTCAAATGCGGTATGACATGCTGTTACAACGATCTGGGTGATTTCAAAAAACGCTTGGGATGTTGCAGAGAGCTCTTCATCATTTAAAAGAAGCGCAAAATATATATCTGACTCCCCAGCATCATCCATCATAAAGCGACAGGAGAATAGTTTATGAATAACAAAGTCTCCACAGGTTTTAAAGAGTGTTAATGCATCGGTATGTGCTACAAGTGCTGTGAAAATTTCTGGATAGGTTGATGAGTATAATTCAACTGCTGTTTTAAAAGCATGATTTTGTTGTGCTGCTTGTTGAAGGGTTTGGGTCGCGTTACGCCCTAGCATTCTCATTTGGGTACTTAATGCTTTAAGTGCGCTTTGGGGCTTTATTCGGCCATGATTCCGCTTAAGTTCTTGGAATGTACCTGCCCCACTTATAAAAGTGTTATTTGCTTGGGAAAGTGGCACACCATATTCTAGAAGTGTTTGGATAAATCGTATATCTGGATTGCTAGGATAAAGCATCAGGATTGTTTGAATGCTATTTAAAGTGTATTCGTTAAACATGAGGTGATGTGAGTCAGGTGCAATGCCTTGTCTTAGCATCATTTGAAAACCAGGGAAGTTTTCTTCGAAAAAGAATTTAATTAAAAAGCTATACCCTATTTTTAATTCATCGGAATAAAAAAACAGGATGTTTCTGATTAAAAATACAGAGCGGTAGAGTTCACTGCACTCATGAAAATAATCAGCAACTTGAATTTGTCTTTCATATACCTCAGCATCAGGATGTCCCTTGGGAAGTTCAGTGATGAAATCGAAAAAGATAGGGTGCATATTAATGAGGCCGACTAACAGAGGGTAATTTTCTTGGATGTAATCGATATCGCCACAGCGTAGTTTTGATTTAAATTCATCTGCAATGGTTTCTAAGGTTAAGGGGAGTCTGTTTTTTTGTTGTCTAAGAAATTGGCCGTCTTTTTTAAGTGTATAACTAAAAGTTAAATCTAAGAGCAATTCGTTTACGTCAAGTAATAGTGGGATGAGTGTTGCAAGGTTTGCATTTTGTTCATGCTGAGTTATGAGAGTATTGATAGTTGTTGATAATTTACTTTTTAATTCATCAAGCGCATTTGTTTTGGATTCTGCTGATGTATCAGAGATAGAAGCAGTTGCTTTTGGTTCGGGTTTTTTTTCTGGCTCTGGTGTCTCTTTTGGTTGTGTTATAAGAGGCACTGTTGGTGTTTCAAATCGTTCTATTCTTCTTTGAATATGCCATCCTTGCTGATGTATAACAGTATCACTGTGGCGATTGAAGTTTTCAAGTTGTGTTAAGTATGCATGTGCTTTTGCAACATATTCGGCTTTATTTTTTATATGAGATAACTGTTCTTCTGCTTTAAATAAAGCATTATTTAAATCGGTATATGCTTGATGTTTTTTTCCAATAAGGGTTTGAATGAGCTGTCTAGTAGGGTTGGATTGCTCAGCGATTTGTGCTTTTTCGTCTTCGGTGAGTGTTTCGTAAGTCCCGTCAGAATCTCGTTTAACATGAAAGTCGAGTGTTTTCCCATTTTCATCGAAATAGACATGTAATCTAAAATCGTCATAAGATACGGTAAGATGTGCAGGACCAAGCCCTCCTGCCTTTTCTGCTGTTCTAAGACTGAATTTTTCATCAATCGTGATGTGTGTTTGGGTGGGCTGGATGCCGCGAAAAGCAGGTTGTGCTTCAATCGTATGGTTAGGATATAAGTAGAGTGCGTTTCGTGTTGGATTGTTAGAGGGCATGATACGATAGTTGCTTAAGCACTCAAGTGCTGTATTCAGGCTTATAAAATGATAGAGACTGTTTTTACGGACATTTCCGGTGATTTTTGTGGTGACATTTGTAAATTCTGATTTATATTCCATTTTGTGCTCCATCGTATGGGCTGGTATTTAAATGGCTGTGTATTATACATATAAATCACCTTGCAATCAACTTGAGGGTTGATTGCTTTTAGAGTATAAAAAAATGTTATTTTTCTTTTCTTTCTATCTTTCGGTATACTGAAGGCCTTGTAAGCAAGAGGACGTGCTGTAATGAGCCAGTTTTTTGCGATTCATCCAGATAACCCGCAAGCGCGCTTGCTTCGGGAAGCTGTGACGATTCTTGAGAGTGGGGGGCTGATTGTTTATCCCACCGATTCGGGTTATGCATTGGGATGTATATTAGGTAACAAGTCAGCGTTGGATAGAATCAGGCGACTTCGTCAATTAAGTAAAGATCATAATATGACGTTAGTGTGTCGAGATTTGTCTGAGCTTGGAACATATGCACGCGTTAGTCGACCTATTTTTCGGTTGTTAAAGGCCTCAACGCCTGGGCCTTATACGTTTATTTTGAATGCGACACGTGAGGTACCACGCCTGATGTTGCATCCAAAACGTAAAACGCTTGGTTTACGGGTGCCTGAGCATGTCATTGTTTTGTCATTGTTAGAGTGTTTAGGTGCGCCTTTGGTGAGTAGTTCGTTGATTTTACCGGGTGCCGATGCGCCTTTGAGTGAGCCTGAGGCTATTAGAGATGTACTTGGGCATCAAACAGATTTAATTATTGACGGTGGTCATTGTGGTTATGAGCCCACAACAGTTGTTGATTTAACAGGAGAATATCCTGTAGTGGTACGTGAGGGGCAAGGTGATGTGGCTCCTTTTAAATAATGAGAGAGAAGGTTAATGGCAGATTTTTCGGGAAGTAATCCGCGCGTGGTTTCAGGGATGCGTGTATCAGGACATTTACATTTAGGTCATCTACATGGTGTTTTAAAAAACTGGGTTAATTTACAGCATCAATATGATTGCTATTTTTTTGCGGCAGACTGGCATGGTTTAACCACGCATTATGATGAACCTGGTTTTGTTGAGCAATATATTTGGGATTTGTTAGTTGAATGGCTTGCCTGTGGGGTAAATCCGAGCTTATCGAAAGTGTTTATTCAGTCTTGGGTGCCTGAGCATGCAGAACTTTATTTATTACTCTCGATGATAACGCCACTCGGTTGGCTTGAGCGTGTGCCGACTTATAAAGATCAGCAAGAAAAAATGAAAGAAAAAGAGCTGGCTATGCATGGTTTCTTAGGATATCCCGTGTTGCAAAGTGCTGATGTTTTAATTTACAAAGGCAGCCTTGTACCGGTGGGAGAAGATCAAGTTGCGCATATTGAATTAACGCGTGAAATTGCACGACGCTTTAATCATTTATATGGACGAGATATCAATTTTGAAACCTTAGCACAGCAAGCTATTCCTAAAATGGGGAAGAAAAACAGTAAGTTATATCAGAAGTTACGAACAGATTTTCAGCAGGAAGGCTCGCATGAGGCGTTAGAAACAGCACGCGCGTTGGTTGAAACACAGTCTAATATTTCGATTGGTGACAAAGAGCGTTTGCTTGGTTATTTAGAAGGTATGGGCAAGTTAATTTTACCAGAGCCTGAAGCTTTATTGACGGAAGTGCCTAAAATTCCAGGTTTAGACGGCCAGAAAATGTCAAAATCGTATCATAATACGATTAAGCTACGTGAAACACCTGCTGAAGTTGAGAAAAAAGTAATGACTATGCCGACCGACCCGGCACGTGTTAGACGAGATGACCCAGGTGAGCCTGCGCGTTGTCCTGTATGGCAATTTCATAAGCTTTATTCTGATGACTCGGTCAAAGATTGGGTTGAAACCGGTTGTCGTACAGCGGGGATTGGCTGTGTTGAGTGTAAGCGCCCGGTGATTGATGCGATTCAGCAAGAGCTAAAGCCTATTCAAGAAAACATTCGAGAGTATGAAGCAGATATGGGCATGGTTAAACGTATTGCCGCTGAAGGCAGTGAGCGGGCGCGTGAAGATGCGCAAAAAACACTGTGTGACGTAAAAGAAGCGATGAGGTTGGATTATTGATGTCAGCAGGTGAACGGTTACAAAAAGTATTGAGCCAGGCAGGGCTTGGGTCTCGTCGTGAAATGGAAGTTTGGATCAAAGACGGTAAAGTGCAGCTAAATGGCAAGGTGGCGAAGCTTGGCGATGTGGTGGAACCTACGGATAAAATTAAAGTTCGGGGTAAGTTATTAAATAACCCACTGCGCACACCTTTAAGAACGCGCGTTTTGATTTATCATAAACCTGTAGGTGAAATTGCGAGTCGGCGGGATCCAAATCATAAAAAAACAGTATTTGATAATTTGCCCATGTTAAATCGTGGGCGTTGGATTCAAGTGGGGCGTTTAGATATTAATACCTCAGGGCTTTTAATTTTTACGAATGATGGAACGTTTGCAAATCAACTGATGCATCCAAAATATCAATTGGAACGAGAGTACTCTGTTCGGGTGCACGGACGAGTGAAGCCTGAAATGATTAAAGCGCTCCAAGATGGCGTTCAATTAGATGATGGCATGGCTGCTTTTAAGTCAATCTCTTATGAGGGAGGCGGTGAGGCTGCAAATGCTTGGTACAATGTTGTGTTAACTGAGGGGCGTAATCGAGAAGTCAGACGACTATGGGCGACCCAAGGTATTGAAGTAAGTCGTTTAATTCGTATCCGATATGGCACACTCCAAATGCCACGTTTTTTAGGACGAGGGCAACATATGGAGCTCGCCTCAGATGTTGTATCAGCATTTAAGAAGGCTTCTTTGGGAGCTCTAGAATCATGACCACAACCGTTTATATTGAAAAATTAAGTCATGATGGGCGTGGTATAGCAAGGATTGATGGGAAAACAACGTTTATTGATGGCGCGTTAGAAGGCGAGCAGGTGACGTTTGAATACACACGTAAAAAACGTGATTTTGATGAAGGGCGTGTATTAACCATCGAAACAGCATCACCTGACAGGGTTGAGCCTCGTTGTCCACATCATGGTATGTGTGGAGGTTGTTCTCTACAACATCTTCGTGAAAGTGTTCAAATTCATGAAAAAGAAAAGTTAGTGTTAGATGTTTTGACACGTATTGGACATGTTGTACCAGAAGAAATTTCACCTGTTTTAGCGAGTAAAGATGCATGGAACTACAGAAGCAGAGCGCGTTTAAGTGTTAATGTTGTGCCTAAAAAAAATCGTGTATTGGTTGGTTTTCGTGAAAAGCGTAATCCACGTTATGTAGCAGATATTAAGCAATGTTCTATTTTGCATAAAGAGGTTGGAGATAAGTTACTTGATTTGAGTGAGCTGATAGGTGCCATGAATAATCCGCGTGCTTTTCCTCAAATAGAAGTGTCAGCAGGGGATGATGTTGTAGCACTTGTGTTTCGACATCTAGAAGCATTAACGGATGCTGATAAAGAACGATTTTGTTTGTTTTCAGATGACACAGGATTTCAGATTTTTTTACAGCCGGCAGGCCTTGATTCGATACAATTATTTTATCCTGAAGGTCAGTCAGCACTTAGTTATCGTTTGCCAGATCAAGATGTGACTTTCTCGTTTTATCCAACTGATTTTACACAAGTGAATGCAAGACTTAATCGTGCCATGGTTACGCAAGCAATAGATTGGTTAGCTTTAAAATCTGATGATGTGGTCCTTGATTTATTTTGCGGGTTAGGCAATTTCTCGTTGCCGTTAGCGCGCTTGAGCGCGCGCGTGATTGGCGTTGAAGGTGGGGAAGCAATGGTTGTGCGGGCACAAAAAAATGCGATTCAAAATAAAATTGAAAACGCAGTATTTTCTTGTGCAAACCTAGATGATGAAAATGCATTATCGGCTCTAAAAACGTATGAGTGCAATAAGTTATTACTTGATCCACCCCGTACAGGTGCACTTGAAATCGTAAAGAACATAGAAAAAATTGGACCTTCGGATATATTATATGTTTCATGTAATCCAGCAACGTTTGCAAGGGATGCATCGGTGTTGGTGAATGAAAAAGGTTATCGTTTGATTAAAGTGGGTGTGATGGATATGTTTCCTCATACAACACATGTTGAGGTGATGGGGTTATTTAGAAAAGGATAAAAACCATGGTTAAAGTCAAGGAAGGCGTTGCACTGTTGCCAGATGGAAGCATTGATGTCGCGAGATGGCTACAGCAATTAGGCAACCGAGGTTATTTTCAAAATATGGAGCACGTTAGAAGTGCTTGTGGTTTAACTCAGGTTGCAGGGCATGACCAAGTTACCGAGGCGGGTATTTCTTGTTTGCAACAAGGGCTTGCCATGGCTGATGTACTGGCTGACTTGGAAGTTGGCCAAGATACGCTTGCTGCTGCAATTTTATTTGAAAGCGTACATTACGCTGAATTGTCTTTAGATGATATTGAAGAGCAACTGGGTAAACAAGTTGCACGTCTAGTACGTGGTGTTGACCGTATGAATGCGATTTCCAATATTCAAGGTCTCACAGACAAATTCCCTCAAAACAAACAACAACTTGATAACGTCAGAAAAATGCTGCTTGCGATGGTAGACGATGTGCGTGTGGTTTTGATTAAGCTTGCCGAGCGCTTATGCGTGATACGGAGTGCGAGTTTGATGCCAGAGAACCGGCGTAAGCAACTTGCTATGGAAATCATGGAAATTTATGCGCCACTTGCGAATCGTTTAGGTATTGGGGCTATCAAATGGGAAATGGAAGATTTAGCGTTTCGCTATTTGTATCCGGATGACTATAAAGCGATTGCGGCTGGTTTGAAATCAAAACGACTTGAGCGTGATCGTTACGTTGATTGGGTGGTCAACGAATTAAATTTTCAAATTGCTAGTATGAGCATTACGCATTTTGCGGTATATGGGCGCTCAAAGCATATTCATAGTATTTACCGTAAAATGATTCGAAAAAACGTATCACTCGAAGAAATTTATGATGCAACGGCTGTACGTATTTTAGTTGAGACAACAGAGCAATGTTATGAAGTATTAGGAGCTGTACATAGTCTGTGGGATCAAATTCCAAGTGAATTTGATGATTATATTTCACAGACAAAAGCAAATGGGTATCAGTCGCTTCATACAGCAGTACGTGGACCTGAAGGACAAGTATTCGAAGTTCAAATTCGAACCTTCCAGATGCATGAACAAGCAGAAATGGGGGTTGCGGCACATTGGAAATATAAAGAATCTCCAGGAGAAGTGCAGGAATCACATGAGCGAAAAATTGAATGGTTACGTGAGGTTTTAGCTTGGCATCGTGAAATGGCAGTAAGCCAAGGGGTGTCTGATTCTGTCGAGTCAGAGTTCTTAGATGATAGAGTGTATGTGTTTACACCTGATGGAGATATTTTAGATTTACCACATGGTGTAACATCGCTTGATTTTGCCTACCAAGTGCACAGTGATATTGGACATCGATGTCGTGGTGCTAAGGTCAATGGGAACATTGTACCACTGACGTATTTATTAAAAACAGGCGATAAAGTTGAAATTTTGACGGGTAAAGAACTTAAACCTTCACGAGACTGGATTAATCCGCATTTGGGCTATTTGAAAACATCTCGTGCTAAAGCAAAAGTCTTACATTGGTTCAAAATGGAAGATTATGAAAAGCATAAGCTTCTTGGCCAAGAAATGCTTGATAAAGAATTGAAAGCATTGGGTATCCGTAGTGAGCGTGTGAGAGAGGTGCTTTCAGATTTTAATTTTAAGCGTGTTGATGACCTGCGTGCCGCTTTGGGGCGGGGTGACCTTAAATTAGGACAGGTGGTTTCTCGTCTAACACCGCCGATGGATGCACCTGATAGCACAATGGAGCATATGATTAAGCTTCCACCGAAGCGAGTGACGTTATCCAGCGATGATTTGCGTGTAGAAGGGGTTGATCACGTATTAACACATATGGCACGTTGTTGTCAGCCTGTACCGGGAGACGCTGTTATTGGTTATGTAACCGTTGGAAGAGGCGTTTCTGTACATCGGCAGGACTGTACTAACATTGTCCACTCAACCGAAAAACAAAAAGACCGCTTTTTAGAAGTCAGTTGGGGTAATGAAACCTCTGAACGTTATGCCGTTGATATTTTGATTCGTGCATTTGATAGGCAAGGGCTCCTGCGAGATATCAGTTCATTACTGGCTAATGAAAAAGCTTATTTGTTTGCACTACAAACACAGTTGCATAAAAAAGAAAATATGACTCATATTACACTGACCGTTGAAGTAGCGGGTTTAAGTAGTTTGTCTCGTTTGCTCATGCAATTAGAGCAAGTGCCTAATGTTTTAGAAGCACGTCGTCAGGTATAAAGTAATGAAAAATATTTTAATCTCAGGAGCCGGTATTGCAGGACTTTGTCTGGCAAGACAGCTTAAAAAGCAGAATATTGCTTATACACTGATTGAAAAAAGAGAGACGCTAGATGCTATCGGTGCGGGTATTGCTTTGCCCGCTAATGCGGTGCGTGCTTTGCGTTATATGGGGTTGTCTGAATCTTTAAATCAAATGCATCAAGTGAAAAAAATTATTTATGCACGTCCAAATGGACGGGTGATAAGCCAAGCCTCTTTGTTGAACTCACCACTTAATCGTGACAAATTTGTGGCGCTTAAGCGAAGTAAGTTACTGAGTATTTTAGAAGAAAACATAAAAGACGATATTCACTTTGATACTTCAATTATGGGAATGAAGCAGCTCGACTCAGGAGTCGAGGTGATGTGTTCAAATGCAAAGTTGAATGGTCATTATGATGCGGTGATTGGTGCCGACGGATTGTATTCAACTGTGCGTGACTTAGGATTTGAAGCCACTGACTTAGTTGATTTAGGGGTGACCAATTGGCGTTGGACATCGGAGCATTCAACGCGAGATATTCAACCGACTTATATGTTAGGGATGAAAAGTATATTTTTAGCGTACCCTATTGGTCGCAATCAAATCTATTGTTATTTGCACCGGGCTGACAAGCATAATCAATATGGCACACCTGATAAAGCTCATGCGAATATTTCTGAGTTATTTAAACATTACCAAGGTGTTGCTGAGCCATTATTAAAAAAGCTCCCTGATATGAAAGATATTTATACGGGTCGTCTTCGCTCGGTACCTAAGCCATTGTTTAGCCAGGGTGATTTAGCATTAATAGGAGATGCGAGTAATGCCTGTTCACCTATGCTGCAGCAAGGTGCTGCATGTGCGTTTGAAGATGCTATTGTTTTGTCTGAATTACTGGCTAAATTTTCGGTACGAGAGGCCTTTAAACATTATCAAACGTTACGTTATCAGCGTGTCAATTGGATTGTTAAAACCTCTGATGATGGTATTAAATCGTTTGTTAAAATAAATTCCAGATGGTCCCTTATGGCACGAAACTTGTTGATTAAGAAAAAAGGGCCGTTGAATGTATTGGGTTGGAAACACTTATTGTCTAGTTGTCCATTGGATGGTGTTAAGCATTTTATTGAGTCAGCTGATATGGGTGAGGTGATTTCATGAAGTTACGACGTGTATTAACTCAAAACGGACCACAAGTTGAAGCTTTAAAGTCTGGTGAGTCAGATGAGTGGATTCGTTTGTCAACTGTTGCAGGTTTAAGTGATATCAGTAAATCTTTTGCGGTGAATGATAACCTTGCGACTCATTTGATGAGTGTGCTTGAATTAGGTCATGATGGTTGGCAGGTATTGTCAGAACAAGTGGATGCTTGTGAAGCAGTAGAAGGGGCATTGGACGCTGATGTCATCTTGCCATTTAAGCCCTCATCCTTTCGAGATTTTTTATTATTTGAGCAGCATTTTATTGATGCGTCTCGTGGCTTTGTGAAGCGATTTTTACCTAAAAAATACAAAATCACAGCATTGTATGAGCGGATTACAAATAAGACTTTCCCAAAATTTAAGCCACCCGCTATTTGGTATGAGCGGCCGTTGTATTATTTTGGGAATCATTTAAATTTCATGACGTCAGGAGAATATATTCATATTCCTGATTACACAAAAGCTTTGGATTATGAGTTAGAGCTTGGAGCTATTTTGGCAGGGCCTTTACTTAATGCAACACCTGATGAAGCAACAAAAGCGATAGGGGGCTATGTTGTACTGAATGATTTAAGTGCAAGAGATGTTCAATTTCCTGAAATGCGTTCAGGGTTTGGCCCACAAAAAGCAAAGCATTTTCAAAATGCGATGTCTCCTATTGTGGTGACGGCAGATGAAATCAATGATTCTGTTGATAATTTGGATGCATCTGTACTCATCAATGGTATTAAAAGGATTCCTTGTTCAACATCTAACATGCAATATTCGCTAGGTGAAGCAATTGCTTATGTTTCCAAAAGCGAGCAATTACATGCAGGTGAGTTATTTGGTTCAGGGACGTTGCCAGGCGGTTCAGGCATGGAGAATGGATGTTGGTTGCAAGCAGGAAGTGTTCTTCATTTAGCAATCGACAAGGTGGGTGAGTTAACAAACCAGGTTGTTTAATTAACATGGATTCCCGCATAAGCGGGAATAAGAATGATTTAATATATCTGGATATATGATCAAAATATACATACAAAAATCTATTTAGTTATGGGATAAACTATTTAAGTTGGTTAATAGGGCAGGTACTGAAATATCGCCAATTAAGCGTAATGCTTCGTGCTCATGGCCCAATGTGTCAATAAAGATAAAGGTCGGTGGGGCGACCACGTTAAATTCATGTAGCAGGGCACGGCTTTCGTGATTATTGGCACTTAAATCCACTTGAATCAGTTGAATATTGTCTAAAGCACTGAGAATATCAGGATTATGTAAAGTCGTTGATTCAATGACTTTACATGAAGTACACCAATCCGCATAAAAATCGAGTAATACAGGCTGTTTTTTAGTGAGCGTGGCTTGTAAGGCATCTTCAAGTTCTTTCATACTTGTGACAACAATCGTGTTATGTTTTTGGGTTATTTTATACGTTTCAGCATGTATCAGTGGTTTCAATGGATTGGTATTACCAAGACTTGCACCGATTAAAATTAAAATACCGTACACTAAGAGTAAAATGCCAAGACCTCGCATAAAGCGCATTAAATTGGAAGAAGCTTTTTTAAGTGCACCAAGTGTAAGACCTGAGAAAATAAGGAGTCCTGCCCAAAGGAGCATGGTTATAAACGCTGAAAGAAGCCGGCTCATAAGATAAACAGCAACAGCAAGGAGCATGAGACCAAATATTTTTTTGACGGTATTCATCCAGTTTCCAGCATGAGGTAACAGGCGGCCAAGAGAGGCGCCTATTAAAAGGAGAGGCATCCCCATCCCAAGGCCTAGAAAAAATAAGGCAGCTGTTCCAAGTGCTACGTTGCCGGTTTGCGCGATATAACCCAGTGCACCAATGAGTGGTGCTGTGACGCAGGGGGATAAAATTAAGGTTGAAAGACAACCCATTAAGGCAGCACCTAAGTAATGTCCTCCTGCTTGCTTATAGCTAACACCTGCAAGCTTAGATTGCCAGGAGGTCGGAAGGCGTAATTCATAAGCATCAAACATGGCAAGCGCTAAAAGAACAAAGATAATACTAAATGATGTGATGGCCCAGGGAGATTGTAGAAGTACTTGTAAATTATGTCCCATGAGCGCTACCACAGCACCAATGGCAGCATAGGTGAGCGACATACTGAGGACGTAACTTAAAGATAAGAAAAAGGCTTTTCGGGTAGATAAGTCTTTGCCGTGACCAACTAAAATGCCTGATAACACAGGAATCATAGGTAATACACATGGCGTGAGAGATAATAAGAGGCCGAGTCCTAAAAAGATGAGCAGCGTTACAAGCCAATGGTGTTCTGAAAAGTGGGCGTTGGTGAGCGGTGGCCCGGAGGTAAACGTAGGTGTTACAGGTTTCATTCTAGCGGGAGGAATAAGAGTTGCATGAGTGAGCGTAAGATTTGTATCAATGCTTAGCTTGATAGAGGTAAACTCAGGTGGATAACAAAAGCCATCGTCAGCGCAGCCCTGGTATTTTAAATTTAAAATACCTTCTCCTGGATGCAAGCCAATAATGCTGACAGGAAGGCGCAATTTATCACGATAGATATGAATCGTTTGTCCAAGGCCGTCAATTTTTGTTTTTGAGCCGGGTAATTTAAGGGGGGCAAGTTCAAAAAAATCAGCTTTTTCTTGTGTAAGTTGTAGACGATCTCGGTATAGAAAATACTCAGGTTTAATCTGCCATTCTAAAAGAAAGGTGTTAGGGTCAAGTGTTTTGATGGCAAGTTTAAAAACAGCATTCGCAGGCGGTGGCTCTGGGAATGCTTGTTGAGGTGCTGTCAATAATAAACTGGATAGTAAAAAGAGCATAAAAAGACGGGACATTTTCATAGAAGCTCATCGATATTGAACGCTGTGCCAGCAGCTTATCATTCTGTGTATACGTTAACAAACTAGGAAAAAGTAAATGATTCCGAGAGGTTTTTTGGCATAAGCGTAAATATTCAATTGAGATACCCCCTTTCTTTGGTTGATAAATTATTCAGTTTACAGTGACTTCTGTAAATATCCTTTCTTAAAATTAATGCTTCTTAAATGCATAACTACTTCTTTATTTGACCTGGTATG
>JAHZKF010000094.1 GCA_022600575.1 Gammaproteobacteria bacterium
TCATCCTGCGGCGCTACGCTTGCAGTTTTCGCAACGACAGTTTCAAAATTGTACCGTACTTTATCAACGAATAACGTAACCTATACAGCAATGACGGGGTTATTTGAAGTGCGTAAGGTGAGAAGTTATGCAAGAGCTCTATTGTAAAAAAACCCCGTGATATACACCACGAGGTTTCAAATTAAAGCTAAAACAATGAATCAATAAGGTTTCACAATCACTGTTGTACCGACCGTCATGAAATCTTGGTTGAGCCATTTAGCAGCACTCGGTAAAACCCGGATGCACCCATGACTACTATTCCATTGAGGCACTTCGTAAGCTGCATGAATCGAATAGCCTTTATAAAAGTGCATGCAATATGGCATGCGTGCACCACCACCTGTTTCAAGTGGATATTTGCTTGATTTACAGTTTTCACCTTTTTTAGAGTAAACACGATAGGTTCCGGTCACTGTTTTACAAGAACGCCCAACGTCTTCACAATAAGACATACCACCTGAGGCAGCCCCTGTTTTCACCAAATTACCGTTTTTATCATAAGCGCCCCAAGCAGATGCTTTAGGATCAAAGATAAAAACTTTTCGGCCTGTAGCACGCCTTTTATCTGGAAAAACACCTGCACCACGATGATCCATCGTATGAGACATCGTATAATGCGTATTTCCCGCATCATCAACAATGGGAACCGATCGATCAGTTGTGGCACAAGAAGCCGCTAAAAAACAAAGTGGTACTACAATAGCTAATTTATTCACAATACAATCCTCCTCTTGGTTGAGTTAATTATCGGTCGCATTGTAAAAATATTTAGCAAAATATTAAATTATTTTTAACTCTCTCTTTATTCCTATCAGCAAAAGGCCTTCCCTAAGGTGATAAACGTGTTGCATCTCGTGGAAACATCGTTGCTGATTTAATGTTATCTAAGCCTAATAATTTTTGCGTTAAACGCTCAAGGCCCATGCCTAAACCACCGTGCGGCGGCAAGCCATATTTATGTGCATTTGAAAAAAACTCAAACTCTTCTGGATTCATGTCTTTAGCACGCATCTTCGCAATCAGCTCATCATAATCATGAATACGCTGACCACCTGAGGTAATCTCAATACCTCGGAACAACAAATCAAAACTTAAAGTCAATTCAGGCTCATCAGGATCATCTTTTGCATAAAAAGGTCGTTTAGCGGATGGATAATGCGTGATGAACACAAAGTCTGAGTCATATTTTGCTTTGATATATTCAGAAATTTTTAACTCTTCAATCGGTGCTAAATCAAATGAATCTTTAGGTTTAATACCATACTCTGCTTCTACAATTTGTTTTACTTCATAAAACCGTAACACAGGAATCGTATTAATCACGGGTAACTCAACCTTCCACATCGCCAGTTCATGTGATACTTGCTCATTAAGATGAGCAAATACATATTTAAGCATGGCTGCTTCTAGATTCAACACATCATAAAACGATTCAATATGTGAAAACTCTAAATCTATTGAGGTATATTCATTGATGTGTCGATTGGTATGATGCTTTTCAGCCCGAAAAACAGGCGCAATTTCAAACACACGTTCAAACACGCCTGTACAAAATTCTTTATAGAACTGAGGCGATTGCGTTAAAAAAGCTTGCTTGCCAAAATATTCAAACGAGAAAATATTAGCACCACCTTCTGCACCTTCTTTTACAATTTTAGGAGAACGCACTTCTGTAAACTGCTCTCCCATTAAAAATGCACGCACGCCTTGAACCAAAGCTGACTGAATTCTAAAAATCGCTTTTTCAAGTGGATGACGCATCGATAAATATCGAAAATCAAATTTTACATCATTGTGCACATCTAGTTTTTTCTTGGTGACATCAAACGGCATGGGCTCAGATGGTGTACTCAAAATGGTATAATCTGTGAGTTGGATTTCACAGTGTTTAGGATTCACAAACACATCTTTAATATTAGTTTCAGTAACCGTCCCTTTAATGCTTAATGCGCCATTTTCTTTAATACCTGTCGCACCCAAATCACCGGTAAAAACCACTTGAATTAAATAATCACCGTGTTGCAATAAAATAAAACCAAACTCTGAGAGCACGCGTACTTTATACACAAAACCTCGAAGCTCTACTTCTTTACCAATATGATCTGCAATGTTTACGAGCTTTAATGTAGGATTCAGCTCCGAAGAAATCGTCATACTCATGATTTATATACCCAATAATTTAAAAAATCCGTCATTGCGAGCCGAAGGCGCGGCAATCTAAAAGCTTACTCTTTTGTCTCTTCTTTAGGCAATAACGCCTTAATTGCAAGCATAAGTTGTTCATCCGTGCATTCAAAACACCCACCTCTTGGCGGCATTGCACGCAATCCCTCATCTGTATGCTTAAACAATACTTCAGGCCCTTGCTCAAGCCTTGGTAACCAATCCTTCGCAATTTTTGGCCTTGGTGCACCTAAGGGAATAATAGGGTTAGCTGCATGACAAGTACCACAAAAATGCTGGACAATTTGTTCGCCCTCATCAGGCGTATTTTTAATTCGTTCTAAAAAAGCACCTGGCTTATGACTTGCAGCAAATGCTCCCGTTACACCAAAACACACCAAAAAAATTAATATTTTCTTCATACAACACCCACAGGTTTTACTTTTTGGCTAAAACAACATCAATAACATGCGTATCATGATATGGAAAAGTAAAAATTCGATCAAACAATCGCTTTAAACGTTGTAACAAAAAATTCTTAGGCAGCATTTTAATAGACAAACTATTCAAAAACCAAGTTCCTTCAATCCCAAACAGTGCCAAGGCATCAATATCATTTAAAACGATGGGCAAATGAAACCGTTGATGCTCTAAAATCTCAAAATCATATTCTCCGAAGGCTTGTAATAACTCTTTTTCTCCTGTTGCTACCGTTGTATTTTTTAAAATTGATTTATAGTAATGCCCAACAACACTACTCAATAATGTCCCTTCTGCAATAAAATCAGCTAAATATTGCTGCGCAACCGGGAACGAGTCATAGGTTGTAGTAATAAAAGAAAAGTACCCTTCTTTTTTGGTCAAAGCGCGTACTGATTCAAACAACGCAGGCATCGGGATATAAGCATTAATAAAGTGTGCTAACACCAAGTCTTGGCTCTCGGGTGGTAAAAATTTTTCTACTTCTATTGCACTGGCTTCAATGGTTTTTAAATCAAGTGCCTCATGTGCTCGCTTTAACATCTCACCTGAAACATCCACCCCTGTGAACTCAGCATCAGGCATCCCTTGGTGCAACTTTTTTAAAAAAGCACCGTCTCCAACCCCTAAATCCAATACGTTAAAATGAGAACGGTCAGCAGGAAGCAATCGTTCAATTTGTGCTATGGCTGATTTATGACTCTCAGTAATCGAGCCAAATTGATCGGCCATATCATACTGATCAGCCAAGTTGTTATACATCGCCTTCAAAGTCATGTTCATCCTATTCTTCTTTTTTTTAACGTTTCTTTTTTTTCACCCAGTTCATCATACGTTTTCGGTGTTTTACTTGCGTATTGGTTAGCTTATTTTTCTTTCCTTCATAAGGATTCTCTCCACCTTTAAACAGTATCTTAAGTGGTGTCCCCACAAGCTTCAATCGAGTAATATATTCTTTTGTTAAATAACGTTTATAACTTGCTGGTAGTGCCTCAACTTGATTCCCATGAATCACAACAAGCGGTGGATTATGTCCACCTGCATGCGCATAACGCAATTTAATACGACGACCTTGCACAAGCGGTGGTGGGTGCTTTGCCACCAAGTCTTGTAATATTCGTGTCAATTCAGGGGTCGAAAGTGACTTAACAGCCGAACGATACGCTTCATTAATATCTTTAAATAAACGCCCTACACCTGAGCCATGCAGTGCAGAAATAAAGTGAAACTTAGCAAACTCAGCAAATTGCAATTTTCGTAAAATGGCTTCTTTAATATGATCTCTATGATCGCTATCCAATCCATCCCACTTATTTGCAGCAATCACGAGCGCCCTACCCGCATTAATAATAAATCCAATTAGGTGCAAATCTTGATCTGTTAAATCTTCGTGCGAATCAATTAACATGACACATACATTTGCAGCTTGAATAGAACCAAGGGTCTTAATGATCGAAAATTTTTCAATCTTTTCGTCCACGCGGGAACGTCTGCGAATTCCTGCTGTATCCACTAAGATATAATCTTGTCCCTCTCGTTCAAAAGGAACCTCAACACTATCTCGCGTGGTGCCAGGCATATCAAACACAACCATCCGTTCTTCACCCAACATACGATTAACAAGTGTTGATTTACCGACATTAGGCCGTCCAATAATAGCTACACGAATGGCCCCTTCTGCTGTTAGATTTTCTTCAGGTGGTGCTTGTGGAAAATCAGCTGTTACCTGTTGTAATAATTGCTGGATACCACGCCCATGGGTTGCAGAAATAGGATGGATATCTGAAAAACCCAACATCTGAAACTCAGCGCATACAACTGCCTCATCTAGACCATCGGTTTTATTAATTAAAAGGTGGATATTTTTGCCGTGCTTTCTTAAATGAAGTGCTACTTTTTCATCCGTTGATGTGAGACCTGTTTGCGCATCCACCAAAAAAAAGACATGGCTTGCTTCTTCTAGAGCACGTTCAGACTGGGATGCCATCAAAGCATCAACCGCTAAATCTTCAACACCTATACCACCGGTATCCACCACTAAAAAAGGCTTTCCCTCAAACGATGCTGTACCATATTTTCTATCCCGTGTTAAACCAGGAAAATCGGCAACCAAGGCATCTTGTGTTCGTGTCAAACGATTAAACAACGTTGACTTACCAACGTTTGGACGCCCTACAAAAACAATCGTTGGGATCATAAATCACCTACCCCTTGATTGAAAAGCACTGGAGTTGTCCGCGCGCCGTCATCACATAAACATGATTCGAATCAACCAACGGCCCGACAGTGACTGCACTTCCAATTGAGTGGCGTGCAATAAAATCACCATGTTTTGCATCTATTAAATGCAATTCACCTTTTTTATCTCCAACAACAAGGCGTTGCCCCATTAAAACAGGCTCTGTTACACCGCGCGCTAACAGTGCTTTTTGCTTCCACTGTACCTGCCCATCACTACGACTCATGGCCCACAAAACATCTTCACTATCAGTCATGTAAAGATTGCTCGCATCAATGGCAAGATTTTTATACGTGGATGCAGGCTTACTCCAAATAAAATCACCTTGTCGCAAAGACATCGCAACCATATAACCTTGATAACTCGCAAGATATACCACGTCCCCTCGTACGATAGGCGTCGCTGTAATATCAACTAATTTTTCTACATCACTTGAGCCACTTGCATAAGTCACACTGTGTTGCCACGCAACACGCCCTGAATCTAGTTCGACCGCATCTATTTTTCCATCTGCAAATCCAGCAAGTATTAGCTTCCCATAACGCACTGGAGACGAGCTCGCTTTTAAAACCAATGACGATGTTCCATGATCTACAGCCCAAATTTTGGCGCCCGTTTCACGGTCAAAAGCATAAAGGTGCCCATCAACTGTCTTAACAACCACTCTATTTTCAACCAGTAAAGGCGTTGATAACACGTCTCCTGACACACGTGCTTTCCACAAAAGACGCCCGTCTTTTTGATTAAGGACAAGAATATTTGCATTATGAGTGGCAAGGACTAAACGATCGAATCCTACAGCCGGACCACTAATTAAACGTTCATTAAGTTGTTTAGACCATTTTTCTTGACCCGTTCTTTTATCAATAGCCTTTAAGGTACCTTGATGTGTTGCCGCATAAATGATGTTGCCATCAAAAACTGGCTTTAAATGAAGATATGTTTCCTTTGTTTTATCTTTTTCAAACGAAACAGTCCAACAAGGCGTCCAAGTCGCTTTAGAGGCAACCGGAGATAATGGCTCAGGAATAGGCGTGTTATCTTTCCCTAACCAATAGTTATCTATTGTTGTACAGCCTTGTAAGCCCACCCAAAAAAGTAATACCAACCATCGAGCCATAACCCCTTATACCTCTTATTTTAAGCCGAATTAGCCGTACCTGTTAAAACAGCTAACTCATTTGATTTCATATCTAAAAAAACGTTACCAACACCACGAATTTTAACTTCTTCACGCGCTTCTTGATACAAAGCTTCTGCTTTGTCATAACGTCCCGTTGCCGCATATATATCGCCTTTCAGTTCATCTACTAATGGCTTATACATTGGACTATCTGTTTGTTCTAAATAGTTTAACGCCTTATCATAGGCTTTTTCTGCAATCCACAACCGAACCAAACGAATCCTTGCTACTTGCTTTAACGCGGGCATTTTAGCATACAATACAACATATTCGAGCTCACGTGCCGCATCAGCCCATTTGGTTTCTGAAACCCAATGTTTTGCCAACGTTAAGCGTGCTGCATCTCCATACACTGTTTTAGGGTATTCTTTCATCAATGCCTTTGCATAGGCTTCAACCGCTTGACCTTCTTGATTTGAAGCTGCAGCCATCAATTGCTCATACGCTTGTGATGCCTGATACGTCATTTTTTCTGTATGCCAATGCCAATAACGATATCCTGCAACCAACAACAATAAACTTGATACAACCGTTGTAATCAACCGCTGATGGCGCTGCCACCAGGCCTTGATGGCTTCTAACTGTTCGGCCTCGGTCATATAAATCGACACGTTAAAATCTCCTTTGATATTTATTCAAAATAGGTTTTCATAGCAGATACAACTTCTGTTTGAAGAACACATTGTTGTTCTTTTGTTTGTCTCAAATCTTTAATGCTCACTGATTGATTCATCATTTCTTCTTCACCAAGAATCAAAGCAAGTCGCGCACCACTTTTATCTGCTTTTTTAAACTGTGTTTTAAAACGTCCGCCTGTTGTATGAACCAATACACGCCACAAAGGCATTGCTTCACGAATCGCTTCTGCTAAATGAATTGCTTTAATCAACGCCTCTTGATCAACCGCTAAAACATAAGCTGTTGGAGCAGGGGCAATTAATTTTGATGCATCACGTGCTTCCAGCAATAACAACAACCGCTCAAGCCCCATCGCAAAACCAACTGCGGGTGCAGGAGTACCACCTAATTGTTCAACCAATCGATCGAATCGTCCACCAGCACAAACTGTCGCCTGACTACCCAGCTCTGCAGTGACCCATTCAAAAACAGTATGCTCATAATAATCCAGCCCCCGTACTAATCGTGGATTAATTTGATATGAAATACCCAATGCGTCCAAACCTTGACAAAACAACTCAAAATGTTCACGACTTTCATTATCTAGGTTATCTATTAATTGCGGTGCATTTGCAATCAGCTCCTGCATATCTGGGTTTTTACTATCTAAAATGCGCAGCGGATTACGAAGCAGCCTTTTTTTACTGTCTTCATCAAGTTTGGCTTCATGCATGCTTAAATAGGCCACTAAAACGTCACGATAACGATTTCGTTCTTCTATTGTGCCTAAGGTATTGATTTGTAAAGTCACCGCGTCACTTAAACCCAACATTTTCCAAAAACGTACAGTAAGCGCTATTAGCTCAAGCTCAACCCCAACCCCTTCTACACCAAATACTTCAAGGCCTAATTGCTGGAATTGGCGATAACGACCTTTTTGTGGCTTTTCATAACGAAACATTGGTCCCACATACCAAAATTTTTGCACCCCCTCCCGAAGAAGACCATGCTCAAGACAAGCTCGAACACAACCTGCTGTACCTTCAGGTCTTAAGGTAATGCTCTCTCCATTTCTGTCTAAAAAGGTATACATTTCTTTTTCGACAATATCAGTCACTTCACCAATTGAACGTTTAAATAAAGCCGTATTCTCAAGGTATGGGGTGCGAAATTCCCGGTACCCATAAGCCTCAGCACAATCAGCAAACGTACGCTCTAACATGCGCCATCCATAACTTGCATGTGGCAAAACATCATTCATGCCACGAATGGCTTGAATCCGTTCACTCATCCTTAAACTCCAAAGGAGGTAATTTCTGTTTCGATGACAATAGTGAGCGCATATTCGATAAATCGGTCAATCGAATATCTGTTTCAGATGCTGATGTACTTGCATCCGCCGATCGAACATGTGCAGAAAACAAAGTCTCGACGTCTTTATTTTTAACCCACCAACCAAAAACAGCAGCCAGGACAACCAGTGCGAAAAGCGCTGTTCCAAAACGAACCCAATGTTCTGATTGATTAGTCTGGCGACGACTTTGCCACAATGTACGCTCAGACGACGTTTTTTTATCTTCAATACAAAAACCATCAAACATTTCAATTAAAGGTTTTGGATCAAGGCCTAATAAATTAGCGTAAGCCCGTAAATAGCCTTTAATAAACACAGTTTCTGGCATCTCTTCATAGGCATCGGCTTCTAAGAGCTCAATAACACGAACACGTAAATGTAACTTGCTCGCCACATATTCAAGACTATGCCCATTTTTTTCTCGAACAGCTGCAAGCTTTGCGCCGGGTCTATCACCCAAAGACATTTCATCTGACACGAGGGTTGTGGTTGTATTCATTCACATAACTCCAAAGAAGATAGCGTGAGGCATTATAACCGCGAAGCGCCCCACCTGGATATACCTTTAATTAAGCTTCTTTCCTATCCTTCTCAAAATGAAGCGTTTGCCAGCGTGCCGCACGACGCGTTCGATCAGCCACTTTACCGGCTAACTGCCCACACGCTGCATCAATATCATCACCCCTTGTTTTACGTGTGATTGTATTAATGCCTTTTGCAATCAACTTATCTCTAAAAGCAAAAATTGCTTTTTGTGATGAACGTTCATATTGCGTCATTGGAAACGGATTAAATGGAATTAAATTCACTTTTGCAGGCACATCATGTAATAATCGCACCAATTCATCTGCGTGCTTTAACTGATCATTAACCCCTGCTAACATCACATATTCAAACGTCACAACGCGTTTATCTGAAAAATAAGTACGGCATACATCCATCAATTCAGCCAATGGATATTTTTTATTAATGGGCACTAACTCATTACGCAGTGCGTCATTAGGCGCATGCAATGACACAGCGAGCGACACCTCACTCTGTTCACGTAATCGCTTCATGTCAGGAATGATACCAGACGTACTTAAAGTCACACGACGTTTAGATAAACCATAAGCGCAGTCATCCATCATCAGGTTCATCGCTGCAACCACTGCATCAAAATTCAACAACGGCTCACCCATGCCCATCATCACAACATTCGTCACGCGCTGTCGATGAATATCTTCATCACGCGCAAGTGAATGCACAGCAAGCCATACCTGACCAATAATTTCAGCAGTTGTTAGATTGCGATTAAACCCTTGCTTTCCTGTCGAACAAAAACTGCAATTCAGTGCACATCCTACCTGAGATGAGACGCAAAGTGTTCCGCGGTTCACTTCAGGAATAAAAACGGTCTCAATCGAATTACCACAAGCAAGCCGCAACAACCATTTTCGTGTGCCATCGCTTGAGGTCTGAGAACTTAACACTTCAGGGAGCTCTAAAATAGCTTTTTCAAGTAATTTTGCACGCAACACTTTGCTTAAATTGCTCATCGCATTAAAGTCTAAGCAACCTTCTTGATGAATCCACTTCATCATTTGTTTTGCGCGATAAGGCTTTTCACCTAAAGCCTCAAAAAAGGCCCGCAGGCCCTTTTCGTCTAAATCAAGCAAGTTAAGCTTTTTAAGCTCATTCTCAGCCACGTCGGCAAAGCTCATCTTCTGTGAAGAAAAACGCAATTTCATCACGCGCTGTATCTACACCATCAGAACCATGAACTGCATTCGCATCAATGCTGTCTGCAAAGTTTGCGCGAATGGTACCCGGTGCTGCTTCTTTAGGATTGGTCGCACCCATAATGTCTCGGTGCTTCAGAATGGCGTTATCACCTTCTAAAACTTGCACCATAACTGGACCTGAAATCATAAAAGCCACTAAATCATTAAAAAATGGGCGTTCTTTATGAACAGCATAAAACCCTTCAGCTTGCTCACGTGATAACTGTTTCATTTTAGCAGCAACAATATTAAGGCCTGCTTCTTCAAACTGTGTATAAATTTTTCCAATCACTGATTTTGAAATCGCATCTGGTTTAATAATTGATAATGTTAATTCTGTTGACATATTTGACTCCACGCCTTAAATATTTATTAAAAATTTACAAAATTCTTAAAATCCATAAGAAGCGCGGATTATACACGAATAAGGTGTGATTAGGCCAATTTTTCCAAAGCTTTTCCTAAAACAATTAAAAAAGCTGTCTATACTTAATTTTACCTATTATGTGTAGAGCGAGTTCAATAGATGACGATACTAGACCCGCGACGAATTTTATTTCGTGAAGAAGATAAAAAAGATGTATCCGATAAACTCCTTAACCGTGCCATCAATTATATGGAAGCATTTAATCGCACACAGCATAGTGACTTTGAAAAACGTATTACAATCTTAAAAGCTTTTATGGTTTTTTCAGAAGAATTTCCTGAGAGTCACCAAAAAGCCATTATCGAAGAATTAAACACCATATTGCAAATGGTTCAAGATGACCAAGAAGATCTTGAAAATCAAAATACTAATGAGCTAAAGCTTTAGCGATACGCGCAATTAAACCAGGCCCTTCATACACCAGTCCGGAATAAAGTTGAACCAAAGAAGCACCTGCTTTAATACGAGCAGCTGCTTCTTTGGGACTATCAATACCGCCGGAGGCAATCAATACTAAATTATCCCCTGCCTCTTCTTTTGCAAGCTTCAGGCATTGCATCGCACGCTTTGCAAGTGGCTTACCACTCACCCCACCTAATTCTTTTGCAAACCGCGTTCCTCTAAAACCTGCGCGTGAAACCGTTGTATTTGTCAGAATCATGCCATCTAAACCCGCTGCCACCAAACCACTTGTCATCCCCTTTATTGCTTCATCTGATTCATCAGGCGATACTTTCACAACAATCGGCACATAACGTCCATGCGTATCAATCAATGCGCTGCGTGCATGGGATAATGCTTGTATTAATTCAGAAAATGCTGCTTTATGATGCAGCGCACGAAGCCCTGGCGTATTGGGTGATGAAATATTAACGGCGATATAATCTGCATATGAATACACTTGTTTTAAACAATATTCATAGTCTAGCCACACCTTTTCGGCAGGCGTTTCTTTATTCGGACCAATACTAATACCCAACACACCATCAAAGGCTACATCTTTAATATTATCTACCAATGCATCTACACCAGCATTATTAAATCCCATACGGTTAATCAATGCCTGTAATTCTGGTACACGAAAAAGTCGTGGTTTTGGATTACCTGGTTGTGGTTTGGGGGTTACGGTCCCCAGTTCAATACTGGCAAACCCAAGCTTTGCTAATGCTTTTAAATATCGTCCATCTTTATCAAATCCTGCTGCAAGTCCGATGGCATGTTTAAATTCCAAGCCCATTACTTTTATGGGGCTTTCTTTTGGCCTTTTAAAAAAAAATGTAGGCATGAATTGCAGTATTTTAAGCGTTACTGTATGTATCCACTCTGCACTAAAATAACCAGTCACATATCGGAAAATACTATACATATTAAGCAGCCCGACGTTCAGGTGACATTTTTAAGGCTTTAAGCCTAGACACTTTTTTATGCCTTCTCTTTGCATGCCACAAGTCCCAATCACGCTGAAGATTTAACCAAAACTCAGCCTCCATGCCTAAAGCATCAGATAAAGCCAAAGAAGTTTCCGGTGTAATACCTCGCTTAGCATGCACAATTTCGTTTAACTTTGCATACGTCCACCCGAGGTGCAAAGAAAATGCTTTCTGAGTCAGGTTCATTGGTTTAATAAATTCTTCAAGTAACATTTCTCCTGGATGCGTTGGTGGTCTTTTACTTGGTAACATGACAATCTCCTAATGATAATCCGTTATACTAACGTGATGCGCATTTCCCTCTTCCCACTGAAAAATGACGGCCCATTGTTTATCAATTTTTATTCGCCAAAATCCAGATAAGTCACCCTCTAATTTTGCAAGTTTATTACTTGGTGGTACATTTAACGTTTCTATTTTTGTTGCCGCATTTAACTGATCCAACTTCCGCTGCGCTTTCTTATGTAATACGCTCGGAAGCTTTCGTGAAAACCGTGTATTAAGCCCATTAAATACATCTTCTGTTAATTTATCTCGAAAACCACAAATCATAATTCCATTATATACCAAATATCGAGCTATGATATATTTTATGTATTCTATTTTTAAATCACCAACACTTTAACAAAATAAATCTAATCTAATTTAAGCTATGGTATATTATTACACTTCACTCAATAAAAAAGCACACTTTTAGGAGATATATCATGCACGCTTACACCGTCGCATCCTGCTACTTGTTTACGCCGCTCGAAAAGCTCGATGCACTTAAATCAATTTTTTTAA
>JAHZKF010000095.1 GCA_022600575.1 Gammaproteobacteria bacterium
AAAAAACATGCGGGAGCAGTATCTTCATTTGTGATCATATAGAGCGCTTGCCAATATTGTTTGCTGCCAATATAGAGTATTGTTTGTATGCACTCTGAACTCAATCTAGTTTGATTGTGCATTACTTCTGGAATATCTAAACTAAGCGTGGAAAGTTGATTTTGCTTAACCTCATCAAAGCTTGGTAACACCGGGGTAACGCCGCTTATCTCTTGAATTTTATTTCTAAGTAATTCAAATCTTTCGTTTTGTGTCGCTTGGGCCTTTATAAGCCATTCTGATACTTGCTTCGTGATGCCGATTAGACTGGTATAGCGTTCATCATCAAGCATTTCAGCAATTTTTACATGATAGGCGAGGTTAAGCGCATAATGAGTATGAAGCCAACTTATCAACTCGGGTAATTTATCGGGAGATGTTGTATTAACCTTTTCTATTTGTTTTGCATAAAAGTCATTAATTACTAACATATGCTCATACTGTAGAAAACTTAAAAAATATAACTGTGCATTTATGGCATATAGTAAGGGTAATATTTTTTGCCAAACACCGGTGTTGCGATCAAATGTTACATGAAGAGCACTTCTGATTTGTAATAAAAGTGTATGCTGATTAAAAATATCTTTTACAGTACGAATACGTTCGCTCAGTTTAAGTGGTTGCTTTGCCAGTATAGCTGTTTTAGCAATTAAATCATTTTTTGCTGCAGCATAAGTTTCTTGCATATACTTATCCACTGCTATGAATGTTTGATGCTCTTTCTCAAGAGGCGCATCTTTCATTAATTGACGAACGTTTTTAATTAAATGAATAATCTGTAACTTTACTTTAGAATCTTGTTCTAGGTGAATGCATTCTTGTGCCTTCTTCAGAATTGGCTCGCACTTTAAGAGGAATTCTCTTTTCGGAATCATTCGGTGCATTTTATAAAATACCTCAATCAGTGAAAGCATCACTTTTAACTGTAATTCTGGTCTATATATGCGAATAAATTTAAGTATTTCTTCGTGAATAATAATTGCTTTTACCATGAGTTTGTCATTGCTGAGTCGTTCATTCTTCTTACCATGAATGATATTTTCTCCTAACGCATATTCTAAAGATGAAAATTCTTCTGGAATATAATAATTAGAAACCAACATCCCATAGAGGTTATAAAACATATCAACCGTGTGCTCATTCACTAACAATGGTTTGTCTGAGTTACTAATCGCTTGATAAAGAAATGCTGCCATTTCATGCGTAATTGCTTGATCTCTTTGAATTGTCTCGAGATAAGTAGAAAAGCAAATGGATGTTACGGCATGTGCCGTACATAGTTGGCTCCATACAGTTTCTTCATCTTGATTTTTTTGTTGCTGATGAGCCTTCTGTTGAGCCTTTGTCTTGACTTGAGGCATAACCATCTGTGCGGTATCTTTTTGTATTTCGGTGTTGTCAGGCTCGGTTGTAAACCATTCTTCAGTACTCTCTTCGAGCGTATTCAAAGCGTTCAATTTATATCTTGCTAGTTGCTCAAGAATTGGCGTTTTATAGTCACCAGCATCGATAATATCCCAACAATTTCTTTCTATTAATGTGATGTTTTCGGGATTATCTTCATGAACACATGCACTCAATAAGAGCTTATAAGCTTTTAGACGAAAATCTGCACAAAAATATTCGTGTTTGATAAATTCATCATTTGGGTGAATAGAGTGTAATTGCGCTAGGTATTGATGCTTAATCAAACTATGAAGCTGAATTGCGCGCTGCAATTTTTGACCAAGATCAGAATAGAGTAAATCATGCACATGTAACTCATACATGGGTAATATATCGACGTTTTGTAAACTTTCAGAGGTAATGATAGCGTTTTGTAGTTGTGCAGAACTTACATGTTGCAAGCTTGATAAAAATTGGCAATACATATCGATAAGGTATGTTTTAGATTTTTGCAGTAGGTTCAAGTCAACGCCGCTTGGAACTAATTCGCTTAAAAACTTATATTTATCCTCTGAGGACAAGTTATCAAAGGGGCTTTGGTCAGGGGGTATAAAACCGTAGTCGGACATGAGAGCATGATAACGTCTGCATAAATCTTTAAGATCTTCTGTATTGTCTAAGTGATATTGTGAGCGTCTTTTTTGAGCATTCGCTTTTTCAGTTGTAGTTGTCTTTTTAGAGGTTTCGACAAAATAACAAGCGAGCATTTGCTCATAGTCTTCGGCTCGTGCCTCCATTAATTGATAAGATATTTTAATTTCATTTTTAAGTGCTTCTGATGTATTTGTTTTGAGGTATTCAGTGTGCAACATTCTAAAATATCGGGCAGACTTTTGTATGCTTCTAGATAGGGCACGCAAATGTTCACGTGATGATTGTTGCATTTGTCTAATACGATATTCTTCGACAACTAAACCTAAGGCCAATTGCTGTTTACGCTCAGTTAAGTGCGGATTGTGATGAATGAATGTGGAGACTTTTTTTGATAATTTTGCTAGTTCAACGTGCAGAACATGCGGTCGCATAGAGCCTTCTTGAATTTTTTCCCAGTGTATAGTGAGTTGTTCAAAAGACAAATGCTCAGTGTTTTTATGTTTTTCAGCTGTGATATTGTCCGGTAAAGTCGGTAAAGATTCTGTGCTGTTATCTGAATTTTTAATGGTGGAATCATCATCATCCTCTAATAAACTAGAAAGTGATTCAGATTCATTAAAACCTCGATCCTTTAAATTATCTCTAAAATTTAATTGCAACCTCAGGGTGTTTCTATCATCACGAAATAATGCAAAATAGTCCGTAAACATCGATTGAGTAATACCAATAACGCTTCTTTTTCTTGAGTTTACTGAAGGATTTTTAAGTAAATGTTTCGCATGGCGCACTGAAATTTGGATGCATTTTTTAAAAAGGGTTTGATTTTCTGCAAGTAGATGCTTTTGTTTCAAATGATTGTAGTGTGCATATGCTTGATCAAAAGTAGCAAGTCGTTTTTTTGTGGACAGTTGATGAGGACTTGGCAAGTTGTCTATCAGATTTTTTGTACTTTCTACCTTGCGAGATACAACATCTGCTGGAGGTGCAACATCTGTTGAGATTGTAATAATCCTTCGTTCACCTTCTCTTAAATCTCGGCTTTGTTGATCTTTTTGTATTCGTTTGACTTCATCCATTTTTTGCATGAAGAATGTCATGAATATTTGTTCTCCTTCAACACCTGTATAAGTATCTTTATCATCCAAATTATCCATTATATAACCTTCAATAAAAAAATGTATCATACTTTACACTATAGAGACAAAAAGTTCAATTTAAGGTGGTTTTTATGTCATTTTGAGGTAAGTATGTTTCTTTACGCTTCAATTTGAAAAACGTTATTAGGGACATGTTAATTTGAATGGGTGAAAGAAGTATTGTTGATGAACAAGAAGTGGTTTCGTTTCTGTTAATAAAGAGCTTAATGATTACGGGAAATAGTGTACTCGGCAAGGTCTACGAGGCCTTCTTTATAGGTTGAGTTAGGCAAAATAGTTAAAGATTTTTTAGCTAGTTCAACTTCTTTTTGTGCTAGGCTCTTTGTGTATTCAATGGCTTTGGTTTCTTCTAGTGCTTGTAAGATATCAGGAAGAGGTTCAAGTGAGCCCTCAGTAAGTCCTCGTCTAATTTTTTCTTGTTGTGCGGGTGTGCCTTGTTGTAATGCATATAAAAGTGGCATGGTGGCTTTACCGTCTTTTAAATCGTCCCCAATGTTTTTTCCGATGGTTTTTGCATCAGAGCAGTAGTCGAGTGCATCATCAATCAGTTGAAAGGCATTCCCTAAATGTAAGCCATAGGTATGCATGGCGTTTTCAGTGGTACTCTCAGCGTTGTTAATCAATGCACCTAGGCGTGAAGAGGCAGCAAATAAGAGGGATGTTTTTGCATGAATGATTTCAAAATAATCTTCAACAGAAGGGTTTGGATTATGTCGGTTTGAGAGCTGTTTGATTTCGCCGCAACCGATTTGATGGGCGATATCTGCTAAAAAGGCCATGATTTCTAAATTGCCGACTTTAATCATGAGTTGCATGTATTGGGTTAGCAAATAGTCGCCAACTAAAATACTTGCCTTGCTGCCCCAAATGGTATTTGCTGTTTCGCGTCCCCGGCGTAGGGTTGACTCGTCAACAACATCATCATGCAACAGGGTTGCTGTATGGAAAAATTCTATCATGGTTGCAAGAATGATATGGTCTTGACCTTGATAACCGCAAGCGTGACTTGAAATCAGTGTTAGCAAAGGGCGCAGCTGTTTTCCGCCACCTTGAATCAGATGACTGGTTAAATCGTGAATCAAACTGATTTCAGATTGAGTTTTTTCAGTAATAAGTGCATGAACTGCATTTAAATCATCACGCACCAAGGCGCGTAAATGGTCAATCATGGGGTTGTTTCCTGAAATTTAGCACTTGAAAAAATCCGAAGACTGATCCTAAGGGGGGCGTGGATTGATGTCAAGTTGGCTGCTACTTTTATTCGGGTTCGGTTCTTGAATCGCCTTCTGCGAGAACAGGTGTGGTCTGCCGCATAATTTGGAAAGGTTCTTCTTGTGTTGGGCTTTCTTTCTTTATTTTTTGCCAAGTAAAGAGGGAGGCTGTTACAGCAAACGCGAAAATAAAGTAAAAAAACAAATACGTTTCATGGACGCCATGCATGAAAACGGGCGCAATAAATGGGCCTATGGTTGAACCTAGGCTATAAGCGAGTAATAAGCCGCGAATACCTGACAGAATGTCCTTGTTATCTAATTTATCGCATGCATAACTGATGCAAATGGGATAAATAGTAGTTGCGAATCCGCCAAGCAGGGTGATTAAAATAAGCGCATGAATATAGGAGGTGATATTACGCATAAGTACGGCTGAGGCAATCACAGCACTTAACGAGATAACAATTACAACCAACCGTCGGTCGAATAAATCAGAGCATTTTCCAACAGGATATTGCAGGAGCATGCCACCAAAGATAAGGCAAAACATGATGACAGATACTTTTGAGGTGTCATGGTACGTTTCTGAAAATAAAATGGGAAACAATCCGTAAGCGGCACTTAAAATCATACCCGCCAAAAAGCATCCAAAAAGGGCTGAGGTTGTTTTTTTATAGAGCGTCCTTAATTTCATTGGCAAGGACTCAGTTAGCTGCGGGATGGGGGCTCTTGTGATGGTAAGCGGTATCACCGAGAGTGAACAGAGCATTGCTGCAATACCATAGAGTATAAAGTCATTGGGACCGCCTAAGTTAATTAAAAGCTGGCCTAGGGCTTCTGAGGCATAAAAAGTAATCATGTAAAGGGATACAATGCGCCCACGGGTCGCGTCTGTACTGTTAGACAGGAGCCAGCTTTCAATCACAATAAAAATACCAGCGGTTCCAAAACCGGTTAGAAAGCGAAGCAATAACCAAAGAGGCATATGATAAAAGATGCCATGTAATAAACTCATGACAGCAAGGGCTGATGCAAAAGCAGAAAAAGCACGAATATGGCCTACACGTACAATAAAAGGTTCAAGATGAAAAGAGCCGAAAACAAGTCCTGCATAAAACATGCCGGTCATCATACCAATGAGAAGAGGGGACTCATCATGCGCATGCATTGCAAGGGAGAGTAATGTCAGAAAAAAACCACTGCAAAGTGCAAATATAAATAGACCTACGAGCGGAGAAAGCGTTTTTTTGAGCGTATCTAACATGGCGTATTTCTCAAAGGGCATGCATTTTTAGTTAATAGTAACCAATCACGTTCAAATTGCATATATAAAATTTTATCTCCGACTAAGATAACACAAAAAGCACAAAATGAAAATTAATTATATACTTTGATTATATATTTAAACTTTTGGAGAATATCATGGGGGTTTCAGACGCAGTAGAGGGGGGAGTGCTGGCTTTATCCAGTGCACTGAATAGTGAGGTTGCAACAGCAGCAACAGAGCAATTTAAGGCTGCGGGAGATACGCAAGGGCTTGCCGTTGTGACTGAGTGGGTAAAAAGCCCAAATGACGCGCAAAAATTACAACCTGTTTATGATCAAGTAGAGCAACATGAAGCTGAAGATGGTCATGAAGCGATATGGAGAATGCTTAAAAACGGTTTAAAAGCTTGTTTATATGTTGGGAGTGTTGCGGTGGTAGGACTTGCCTTGACCGCGGCAGGAGTGAGTCCAACATTTAGCTTTGAGATTGTAAATAACACTATCGACGTATTTAAATCATTTCAAAAACAAGAGGAAACGCGGTTAGCCATTGAATATCGACAGCAAATTCAATTGGGTGCCGAGGTGTTAAAACAAGATGATGAAGATGCTTCACATGGGCAATCAAATAAAGATAGGCCTGAGATGTAGTTTTTATTTAATGAAGTGTTTAATTTTGGCACAAACGATAGCTTTTTATGGTATAATCCGCGCCTAATTTAATTTTGTGGTTTATTTTTGATCATATGAAGTGGCTTAATTGTTTAAGAAAACCAAACTTTGATATCACCATTACGGTTTTTCAGGCTCTAGTATTATTAGCAGAAAAATATCGAGGTGATGTTAAAAATGCAAAAAAATATGAAGTGATTAAAACGCTTTGCTTGTCAGGTGTGCGTAATCCAAAAGATGAGCAAGTGTTAGAGAATTTGTTAGCTGATAATGTGCTTCTTAATTACCGCATTAGTTCAAGAAAACGAGATATTAATGCTGACCCTGTTCGGCGTTATTTTGAAAGTCAAATATGTCACAAAATCTTATCTACCTCATTAGATGTGCTTGACCAAACGCTTTTGGAACGTCATTTGGATAGTATTGTGCGCGGTTTAAGTCCAGAAGAACAAATGAACATATCAAATATTGCTCATAGTGGATACCATACTTATTTTCTAAATAAGCATTCTGAAGGCATTTTCAGCTTAAGCAAAGCAAACAGTTTCCAATCTTTTCGGCCTGAAAGTCCGACTGGTATCGTATTAGCTGATCAGGTTTTAGATGTTCGTAAGAAAAAAATGCGTTTGTTAGCAACGGCTATGTATGCTGCTAAAAAGTCTGATGAAGCGCTTCCCAATGAGGAAAAGTTGACAGATCTTTATTATCAACAGAACTCCGTTTATGATCCTAAAAATCGTGAGCGAAAGAAAAAAATAGATTTATCGGTGCGAGGGGTACAAGAAGTATATTCAAATAGGTTAGGCATTATGGCCTTTCACATGCCTTTGTCAGCGGATGATGATTTATTAGCGGAAACTGTTTCGCGTTATACACGTTCTGCTGATAAATTTTCCTATGTGGGAGGAGGTCCAGTACTTGCTAATCCTGGTTTTAAAACACAAGTGGCACCATTTGTCGGTTCTATTTCGGGCACCATGTGGGTTAAATTAATGGCTATCGCAAGGCTGTTGAGGAAAAATGAATTTGTTTATCAGTTTGAGCCAGATCAATTGAAATTATTTTTACAATCACATATTGCATACATGTTGTATCAGGCAGGTGGTCATAGCCTGGATGAGTATGTACGCGTGCTTCAATTACCGGAAGTTCAAGCTGAATTTAAAAGCATACCCAGTTTTGTATCAATCACATTGGACAGTTTATTTAAAGAAGGTAACAGTACGGCTTTTGATGCAGCGCTAGATAAAACGATAGCGTATAATCGACATATCTTAAATACTAAAAAAGTGCAGGCTGAATTAGAACGACAACGTTCTGGCGCGCTTGGCACCGTTTCGTTATGTGTAGCAGCAAAAAATCGTCAATTCACGGTTGTTAATCCCGGAATACTCAGTTATTTACCGCTCTTTTTATTGATTTATAAACTTGATGAAAAACGATTATCATCAGAAAAAGATGCTGGTTGGAGACATCAATTCACTCAGTTAGTCGGGTTATTTTTGTTATTTACTGTTACAAAAGTTTTAGGGGGCGCTGTGGTCGATACCTCTCCTGACAAACGCTCAGAGCCCTCAGTATTTCAGTCGTAATTCTGTTATTTGTAAAAAGGTGTAAATCAGCATGACAAATGTTTTGGTTATTTCATTGGATTTTGATATGTGTATGGACACTGTTAAAGCACGAGAATGGTTAAC
>JAHZKF010000096.1 GCA_022600575.1 Gammaproteobacteria bacterium
GCGACGTAAATCACGCGCGTATTCTCTTAATGTGGCTTTTTCCATCGCCCTCTCCCCAACCCTCTCCCTGCCATAAACTCAGTGTTTTAGCGTGTTTACCGCTGAGGGAGAGGGGGTATTCTCAGGGCTTAAAGCATTCTCAAACTCGCAACTTCATTGGCAATGGGTATAGGTCCCATCACAGCGTCAGCAGTTATAGCGACCATCGGAGACCCCAGTGTATTTAAAAATGGACGAGAAGTTTCCGCCTGGTTAGGTTTAGTGCCTAAACAACATTCGAGTGGCAACAAAATACGACTGGGAGGAATCAGTAAGCGAGGTGACTCTTATGTTCGAACATTACTTATTCATGGAGCGCGCTCGTTTATTAACGTTTGTGAAAACAAAACAGACCGGCTTAGTTTATGGGCAGCGGATAAAAAACATCGTGCTGGATATAACAAAGCAGCGGTTGCTTTAGCTAATAAGAATGCTCGTATTATTTGGGCAATGCTCGCAACCGGTGAAGCCTATCGCATGCCGCAAGAACACTCAGCTGCATAAAGCGATAAAAGTTGATGCGGGAGTTCCCGCACCCGTTTCGCTTCAATAAATTGCAGCGATGGTAGTAAAGAAGGACTTACATGTCTGGAGATTGCTGGAGGTAAAACCAATATAGATAGCAAAACAGGTAAGACCAGCTCTTGTAAAACCTGATGTTGACTTTGGCCTTTAAAGGCCTTGCAAATGTAGAGGAACAAAAGCGCAGATAACTATCAGGGCCTAAGCGAACGTATTTCGCTTAACCAGAGGCCGAATATATGACTGCATCTCAACCTAGCTTGCTAAAAATAATGGAATTACCTATTGCAAGGCCCGGCAGGGTCCATATATGTCAACAGCACCTAGTACACAATGCTTTTTTTATTGCTATATTGATTGATATGGCGTTGAGTCGACTTCGTCTTGTTCGTCTTGTTTGTGTTGTGCTTTTTGCTCAATTAATGCTTGCATTTCTTTTAAAATAAGTTCTGATTCTGGCTTGAAAAAGCTTCCATTGGGTTTTTGCCGAAATAAAATGTTTCGAAGCGGATGGTCGGAGTAAGAGCTACTGATATGATTAAGTATTTTGATATGTGCCTCATGTGGTAAGCCCAGTCTTTCTGGTGATTTTAATTGTTCCCATATTGATAGAGAGTGCTTAATAAGTAGAGCATGAAGTCTTGGCATTTCATTGAGTTTTTCTGTCCAGAAAGCAAGGTTCACTAGTATATCGATTGCGGTGTGGAATATGTTTTCAGTGTTTAAAAATATATTAACGATATTAAATTTCTTTGCTTGAAAAGCTGATATCAGCGCAGTTAAGCCGTGGTTGTTTCTTTGACTGGGAGTTATTCTTCTATCAGCAAGAAGAAATTTTACGACATCTGGGTGATCAAACTCAGCTGCCATCATTAGTGCGGTGAAGCCGCCATTATCTCGTTGGTTTGGATCTGTTCTTCCATCAGCGAGTAGAAGTTTCGCGATATCTAGTTGACCCCTTGCAGAGGCTATCATTAGCGCGGTTGAACCGCGCAAAGTGTATTGGTTGGGGTCTGCTCTTGTGTCATCGAGAAGGGCTTGTACGATATCCGGGTGACCGAATTCAGTAGCCATCATCAGTGTTGTGAAGGTGTCGTTCGCTTCTTCATTAGGGTCTATTCTTCCATCAAGGAGCAGAAGTTTTATAGTATCTAGAAGAGTCATTCTATTTTTAGAAGCTAGCATCAGTGCATTGAAGCCTCCGTTAGTCGTTTTTTGAAGGGGATTTACTTTTTTGTCATTTAGAAGGACTTTTACGATATCAATATAGCCATTTGAGGATGCTATCATCAGTGCGGTGAAGCCGTTGTTATCTTTGTGATTAGCATTGCATGCTGTATTTTGTAAAAGTTTTTTTACCTTTTTCAAATTGTTTTTTTGAACGGCTTCTAACAGGTTCTCTCCTAGTTGTGGATTGAAAGATATGACTTGCTCTGTCTCTTTGGGAGGAGAAGGTTTTTTAGATTTCTTTTTAGATTTTTTGGGGTTAGGTGTGTTTGTAGGTTCTACCTGGGATGCTGTTGTTAACACTGCTTTTGGATATATCGCAGGTGTTGCCTCATGGGGAGATAAATATTGTCTACGAATATTATTTGCAACATCATGATTACCTTCTTGACGTTGTTTTGCCTCTTCCTCTGCCCAGTTGGTTTTGGGTAGTACTTCGGGTGATGTTTCAGTTTTTTCTTCAGCCGAAGGTTGTGTAACGCTTAAATCAACAGCAGTTTGTAATTGAGCTAGAAAGGGTTGATTGACTCGGTTGTTTTCTTCAACGATGTAAAGAGTATTTTTTGCTCGGGCGTAGGCGGTATAGAGTTTATGAATCCAGGTTGCATGTGTATTGTCAGCTTCTCCTGCTTTGGCTCGATGTGTTTTTACGCTGCTTGAAGCTTCTAGTTTAGTATTTGCTGTTTTTAAAGCGTTTTTAGCCTCGTCAGTATCAAATAATTTATAAATAATGACGGTATGGTACTCAAGACCTTGGATTTGTTCAGGGGTGAATACGAGTGCAGCTTTAAAACGTTCACGGGCTTCTTGAAGATATGCTTCAGGGGCTACGATAGCAAAGTGCCCATCTCTTGTTCGTGTGTTAAACCAATCTTGCGCTTCAAGTGCATCAGGTGTGATTAAGTCAACAGTACTATCTCCAAGTGCTTCATCGGCAGCCATTTCAGAGACTTCATGCGTATCTATTTTGCCCCCGGTTAGGGTGTGTTTTAATTGGATTGAAGCATTGATAACGCGTGCAATATTTACAGGACATCGGTAGGTTCTATCTAATGTGACGTTGTTTAAAGTAAGGTTTTTTTTATGTAATATTTTTTTAAGTAGTGGTCGTATAGGTTGTGCATCGGCCAGATTTTGATGTGCATCCATACAAAATAAAATAGATTGGTTGGCTGTTAATTGTCGTAATTGGTCAAGTGCTAAAGTCGTTAGGTTTTGTGCCTCATCCACGACAATTAAGTGATAGGGAGAATATGCTTCATCCAATTGAGGCAAGCGGAAAAAATCAGGATTAACTTGATTGTAATTTTCCAGATGACTTTTATATTTTGTGAATGCATGAAAAATTGCTTCACGTAGTGGGCCTTGTGGAATAGATGACTCTTTAGTTCCTAGTGCTTCATAGTCACCTAGTGAGAATCCAGAACAAATTCTAAATTCTTGGTAAATTTGTTTAGGGGATAGCCTAGTCAAAGTTTGAGGTTTAGATGTTTTTTTCCAGTATTCTTCAAATTCAGCCCGAGCTGCTAAAGTACAAAAAGAAAAATCGGTTTGTAGGTTTTGTTTTAAATGAATTTGATATTTTTGATGAATATCTGTTAAAGCGCGATGTAGTGCTTCTTCATATTTGAGCGGTTCAGCATTGATATCATAAAATCCAGATGCATTTTTAAATTTTTGATAGATTTGCGTAGGCTTTAAAGCGTCACGCGCTACATTTTCTGGGTATGTTTCAAACCATTCCTCAAACGCTTGTTGTCCAGTGGTTGATGCAAACTCTGCAATGATTTCGTTATAGGTTTTAAACGTGACGGCATCTTCTTTTCCTTCGGGCGCGAAAGCATGCCAGGTAGCTTTCATCTCATTGACGAGGAGTCGTTTTTTAGTGACATATAATAAACGAGCAGGGGCTTTATGTTGTTCTAGATATTGAGCTAAACTTGAGAGTGCGACGTATGATTTTCCTGAGCCTGCAGCACCATTAACCACACTGGGTAAGGGCATTGTTATCGCGGCTTCTTGATTAACACTTAAACTGATAAACTGCTGATTAAAGTAATCAATAGATGTACGATGAATGTGAGGTTCTTTATCTTCAAAGACAGGGCGCTCTTCAGGTGTTAATGCGCGTGAGATTGCTTCTTCATTTTTTTGAATATACGCTTTAAGGACACCTTTTTTTAAAAAGTGGCTATTTTCATAGTCATGGGTGGGCAGGTGTTCTAATAGTAGGATGGCACCTTTGTGGGTTGTAAACAACAATCTTTCAGCGCCTGTCAGGCGAAAGCTATAGATGGGTTGCTTAGAGGAGCTATTTAATACTTCAAGGCTATCATAGCCACCATTTAGGAGCTGGTGGGCTGCATCGAGAATTTTTGTATTGCTAATTAAAGAGGCGTCACCTGTTGCGCCATTCCAAAAATAGATTGTCATATATAGTATAAATAGATTTTAATGTGATCATTATAGTCTACTTTAGATCACATTCAAAGCGAAAGAATTTAAGCGCTCATGAGAATGTATAGTCCCGTTAAATGCAACACTTGCCAAATGTTTGTATGGGAGTTTTTCTTTAAGCGTTTGAAGGTTTTCTTGAGTGACTTGCATGCTTGGGTCGCATAGATTCGATATCCATCCCACACAGGGTATGTGATGGGTTTTGAGTGCGTGCGCTGTTAAAAGAGCATGATTTAGGCAACCAAGGCGTAAGCCTACTACAAAAATCACGGGTATTTGGCTATGAATGATATAGTCAAGCCAGGTTTGAGTTTGATTGATGGGGCACATGAGCCCACCTGTGGTTTCAATTAAAAGGGTTTTAGCTTGTGTGTGTGTTGGCGTATGACAAAAGGCGTCTAGTGCGTCAAATGTAATGTTTTCAGACACCTGCGCTGCTGCAATATGTGGAGCTATAGGCGGTTTAAAGGTATAGAGCGAAAGAGGACCTGCAAAGTGTGGTTGATGTTTTGCGAGCAGGTCTGCATCTTCTGTACCACCACTTTGGATGGGTTTTATCGCAATGGCGTTATCAAGCTGTTTGAGTAATTGGCAGGTTACATAGGTTTTGCCGCAATCTGTGTCTGTACCAATCATAAAATAGCGTTGCATGTTAGGTGTTCTCGATAAATTGATTAAGAAAATTTAAAAAATGTTCTGGATGGCTCAAAAAAGGCGCATGGCCTGCTTTTGGAATGAGGTCATAATGAAACAGAGGGTATGTCTTTTGCATGATAGCCATGGTTTGTGCTGGAGTAATGCGGTCTAGGCGACCAAATAAATAGGCATTGGGTAATGTTAGGGTGTCGATCTCATCACGTAAATCCCAATTTTTGAGGATATCCAGGCCATTCTGAAGGCCCTCTAAGTTAAACTGTTTGGGAATGTTTGAGGGACGGTGCTGAGTTGTTTTAGGCAATTGTAGCTTAATAAAATTTTGAAGGATTGTTTCAGGCGAACTTTTAAGTCCCTGATAAAAACTATCTAGATTATCAGCTTGAATACCAGACCAATTATTTGAAGCAATAAAGTGTGGTGATGAACTGATATTGATTAAGTGTGAGACACGCTCTGGATGTTCCAGTGCGAGTCGCGTTGCAATAAGACCTCCCATAGACCAGCCTAGTATGGCGACTTGAGAAGGAAGTTGTTGCAATAAAGTGTGTTTAAAATCAGTCCAAGGCATACAAGGTGTTTGTCCAAAACCTGGTAAATCTACCCGGTAAACGGTGTACCTTTGATTTAAGGTAGGCAGAATTGAACCCCAAATTTGATGATCAAACCCCCAGCCATGGAGAAGAAGTAGCGGCCGTCCTTGGCCGCTCGGGATGACATGGATATGACTTAACATTGATGTAAACACTCAAAAAGCTGATGAATATTATCAGGTGTATGACGGCTGTTAAGCACAATACGTAAGCCGGTTTCGGCGCGTTTTACAGTGGGTTCACGCATAGCAATACAGCGAATATTTTTTGCTTGAAGCCTTAAGGCATATTGAGTAGCCTTTTTAGGACAGCCCAGTTTGAGCTGCTGAATAGGCGTTTTAGATGCTTGCCAAGTCAGGGGAGAGTGTTTGATATGTTGTTTAAAACATTGGATATTTTCTTGAAGCATTACACGTGCTTCATCAGCGTTTTGAAGTAATCTAAATGCTTCAAGTAAACCATAACTTAAGGCAGGGCTCATGGCAGTTGAGTAGGTAAAAGACCTTGCGGTTTGCAAAAGTGCGGTTATCCAGTCTTTATCGCCTGCAACAATAGCACCTGAGGCGCCAAATGCTTTACCGAATGGAATCATACGAAGGGGTACTTCTTTTTGTGTGAGGGCATGTGCTGGCACACTGCCTAGTCCTTTGGGGCCTAACACACCAAAGGCGTGTGCTTCATCAATGATGAGGGGATATTGCTCAGCAAGTGAGTTAAGATTTGGGGTCTCTCCACTCATACTAAAAATGCTTTCGGTAATCAGCACTGTATTGTGAGGGTGTTTGGTTTTTTGGGGGAGTTGATTGTGAGGGTAACGCGTGTAAGTGCCGCCACCTAATCGCAGGCCGTCATAGAACGAGGCATGTACGCCTTTATCAATGAGCGCATGTATATCAAGTGTTGCGAGTAGTTGCATGATGCCAAGATTAGCAGCGTAACCTGAGGGGAAAAGCAGTGCCGCATCAGTGCTCAGTGCGTTGTTAAAAGCTTCTTTAAGGGCCTCGTGTGTCTCGTGATAACCTGAAACAAGCATTGATCCTGTGCTACCTGTCGGATACTTTTTAAAACCTAACTGATAGGCTGTTTGTAGTGTTTTATTGGTTGTAAGTCCAAGATAATCATTATGACTAAAATTGAGATGATTTTTAGGGGTGAGGCTTAGATGACGCAAAAGCCCTAGGGTCTTTGCGTCATCTATATAGGATTTGAGCTTAGGCTTCAGCATAAAGACCTAGTTTTTCAAATAAAATATTATCATCGTTTTGTTCAGGGTTAGGGGTTGTGAGTAATTGATCGCCCACAAAAATTGAATTTGCCCCTGCAAAAAAAGCCATGGCTTGTAGCTCATCAGACATGCCGGTTCGGCCTGCAGAAAGGCGTACTTTACTTTCGGGCATTAAAATACGTGCTGTTGCAATGGTACGAATGAGTTCTAAACCTTCTACTTCAGGTGAGTTGCCAAGAGGCGCTCCTTTAACAGGCATGAGTTTGTTAATGGGCACACTTTCGGGGGGTGGGTTTAGGTTTGCCAGTGTATGTATAAATTCAATTCTGTCTTCACGTGTTTCTCCAATCCCTAAAATACCGCCACAACACACTTGAATGCCTGCCTCACGGACTCTCTCAACTGTATTAATACGATCTGCAAAAGTACGTGTAGTGGCTACTTTGTCATAATAGCTGGGGGATGTATCAATATTATGATTATAAAAATCAAGCCCTGCTGCTTTGAGCGTTTCAGCTTGTTCTTTAGAGAGCATGCCAAGCGTCATACACGTTTCAAGACCCATGTCTTTAACGGCTTTAATCACTTCAGCCATTTTTTGCATGACTTTTTCAGGCGGTGAGCGCCAAGCAGCCCCCATACAAAAACGTGTAGCACCTTCATCTTTGGCTTTTTGTGCCGCAGCAAGAATGTCATCTGTGCACATGAGCTTTTCTTTTTCGAGCTCCGTTTTATGGTGACCACTTTGACTGCAGTAGCCACAATCTTCAGGACATGCACCTGTTTTAATACTGAGGAGTTTAGCCATTTGAATGGTGTTACGTGGATGGTGCTGACGGTGCACGGTGTGCGCATCATATAAGAGCTCAAGAAAAGGTTTAGTGTAAATGTCGCTGACGGTTTTGATATCCATATTTGGAGTCTCTATTTGTATTTGCATGTGATGAGCATCATGATAAAGTCTGCGATATTATTGTCAACCCAAAAAAAAATAATGGTTAACACAAAAGATTTATTGCAGCGTGATGCTGCACATATTTGGCCGCCATGTACACCGCTCGCCCCAGAAGTTGATATTCCTCGTTTAGTTGTTGAACGTGCAGAAGGGAGTTATCTATATACGAAGCAAGGACCTGTGATTGATGCGGTGTCGAGTTGGTGGTGTAAAGCACTTGGGCACCGGCCAAAACCTGTGATAGAAGCTATTGAGGCACAGCTTGGGCAATTTGAACATGTGATAGGGGCTAATACAACCTATCCGGCACAGGTTGAGCTTGCAGAAAAGCTTTCAGAATTAACTCAAAAACAACATGTTTTTTTTGCAAGTGATGGTTCTTGTGCGGTTGAAATTGCCTTAAAGCTTGCAGTACATGTAATGCAGCTTCGCGGTATGTCTGAACGTCGCGAATTTATCACACTAAGCAATAGTTATCATGGAGAAACCCTTGCAACGCTGAGTGTGAGTGATGTAGGCATGTATAAGCAACCGTTTGAGGGGATGGGCCCCATATGTCATGTGTTACATGATTTGCCCTATGTTTCGGGTGTTGAAGATCCTTTGTGGCATGATTGCGGTGCTATGTGGCCTGCTATTCTTGCGCAATTAGAGGCTATTAAAGCACATGTATGTGGTGTCATTGTTGAGCCTCTTCTACAGGGTGCAGGGGGTATGAAGGTTTACAGTGCTGATTTTTTAAGGCGTCTAAGTGCTTGGGCAAAGCAGAATGATTGTTATTTAATTGCAGATGAAATCATGACAGGTCTTGGTCGTACAGGGCGTACGCTTGCCTCTATGCATGCGAATATTAGTCCTGATTTCATTTGTTTATCTAAAACATTAACCGCCGGGACCATGCCGCTTAGTTGTACGTTGATTGATGCAGCTATTTATGATGTGTTTGAAGCAAATCCTAATGATCCTTTTTTACATTCACATACTTACACAGGTCATGCACTTGGGGTTGCTGCAGCATTGGCAAGTTTAGAGTGTCTTGAAGCGATTAAGGCGAATCAAAAAGCAGATGCATTAGGCGAATATATGAGCGCTTGTTTTAAGCAAATTGCAGCCGAAACAGGACGAATTACAAATATCAGAGTGTTAGGTGGCATGGTTGCAGGTGATTTAGTGGTGCCAGATAATCAGGTGATGGGGCGTCAGTTATCGCGCGCTGCATTAGCGCGTGGGGCGTTATTGCGTCCTTTAGGGAATACGGTGTATTGGTTTCCGCCTTTAACAACAGATAAAAAGACAATTGATGCACTGGCCGCTATTACAGAAGAAGCAATTCATACCATATTCGAAAAATAATACGAATGTGTGGTACACTATGTTGTTTTGTTAAACATAGAGAGTTTTTTTAGTTATGCCAAGTAAAACCTTTAAAGAAATGTTAGAGAGACGATTGTTAGTACAGTTAACGAGGAAATTTCGTAATACGTTAACGCAAAATGATTGTCATCCACGTGAAAATTTAGATGCTGAATTAATAGAAGGCCAGATTAAAACCATTATTGATTGGGAAGCATCGATTGATCCTTTGTTGGATATTAACGTAGCAGAGTTAGAGGCGCCTAATGCGCTGCCATCTCCTGCAAAAAGACCCTTTGTAAGTAGAAAGTATAATGTACTTGAGGCAATACCTGATGGTATGCAAGAAGCATTTGGAGAAAGGGTGCTTGAGTTATATCAAACAGATAGAAGCACTTCTTCTTCTGATTTAGGGAGTATTGATTCGGAGCAAAGCCTTAGTTTAAGTGAAGCAGAAAAAGAGGCAGCACACGAACATTTTTTATTAGCGCTGAGAGAAGAGCGTAAGGCATCAGACACGCGTGTTTATCATACAGATAATAGAGGAGTTAGGCGACACGATAGCTTAACCCGTATTTTAAGTTTTGGTGCTCGAAACTCTGTGTGTACAGCAGTAACAGTACATGCAAATCGATTGATTGTGTCTGCTAATTCGACAGGTGAACTAACGTCAGAAGTGCTTTCAGCGGCTATTTTAAATAAATTAAAAGTATTAAAAACATTTCTTGATTTTGCTGAAGAAACCTTTTTGTATGAGGATGAAAGGTTTGAACTAGAGGTGAATAGGGTTGCAGCCTTATTGGCTGCGCAGTATGGGCAGTCAGGTACGCCGGATGAATTAAGGCAAGCGCTTAGAAAGTTGTATCGTTCAAGTCAAGGTGAGCCAAGTGATTTATTAGAGATAGAAGCTTTATTATTGGATACCATTCGTTTTTCTGAAGCATTAACGGTATTGCTTCCATCTTGGAAAAAAACGGGAAATGCGCCCCAAGTAGATGAACCTGGTTTAAAGGTGTATCAATTTGCAGTTGATACTGAAGTCGTTCACTCTGAGCATGTCCATCCATTTGATGAAGCCCTTCAGTTTTCTGGAATGGAGAAAATGGCTTCTTTTCATGCAGAGCAGTTATTGGTTGTATATCTTGAAGGTGCTTTAGAGCTTGATTTAAGAACAGCTGAGGGACAACTTACTTTTGGTATTTCTAAATTAACATGTGCCGACTGCGAACGTGCAATGGCTTCTCGTCAGGTTGTAACAAGAGGGGCCTCTCAAGCAACATTTAGCAACGTTGCTTACATCACATCCCCGGGCGGTGTAACCCAGCCAGGAATGAGGCCGACTTCTCATACGAGTGCCGTTGCGAGCCCACCTGACTCGAGTATTAAGGCTGTTGAGAAACGAGAGAGAGACGGCGATCCAGATTTTGGAAGTTTGCAGAGCATCTTACATTTTGAGGCAGGCTCGGAAGAGAAAGAGGATGCTCGTAGCATGCATTCAAAAAAGAAACTGAGAGTGAAGGGTTCTAGTGATGGTGCTTGTCGAGGGGTGGGGTTATTTCCACACCATGAGTCTTTTGTATCGCAAAGTACTGATGACGATGATGAAGATAACCTTGCAGAGAAAATAGCTGGACCAACAGGCTTTAGTTTTGGTTCAAGTGGAGAGTCTTAAGTATGCCAACGCAGCAGAACATAAACGAATTAATGCAATTAGCATTTCAGAAAAAATGTGTTGTTTATTTGAGACATGAAATAGCGAGTTCTCATCGTACCGTTACAAGTGATACGATTGGACAGATGGTTGAAGCCTCTATCTTTTGGCCATCGGTTATAGCACTTATCGAAAGAAACGCAGCACACTTTGAGACAGCACCCATTGTAGATGTTGAGCGAAAACAGCAGTTTGTTAATCGGTATGTAGGCATTGTATTAGCCTGTATACCCAATATAAAGCGCGCTTTATCGAGTGGGGTAGCACTTTATGGTGAAGGAGCCCTAATAACCCCCTATGTATTAAAAGAAGATGAGATGAACGCAGCACATGAGAAATTTGTAATGCATCTTCAGCGTATACATGAAGTACCTGATCAGAGCTTCTGGGGTGGACCTCGCGCCAATACAGCAGACTTGGCTGGTGAGGCGGGGGTTAGAAAAAGAAGGTTTGAAGAAGAAGAAATCGCGTTAAAGGTTCAAAAATTAGAGTTATAAATCAGTGGGATAAGATTGTTCAAAACCCTTCGAATATGCTATAAATGAGCACGCCTCGGCCTATGTGCCTGTTTTGTGCAGGGAGTAGTAAAGCAGGGGTATGTAGAGAGTCGTCGTTAAGATAAAATGTTTTTATACTTTGTGAGTTTTTTATGCCAATCTATGAATATCAATGTAATGCATGTCATCATACTTTTGATGCGTTACAAAGAATGAGTGATGAACCGTTAAAGAAATGCCCGGAATGCGGGCAGAATACAGTTGATAAACTGGTCTCAGCCGCAGCGTTTCAGTTAAAAGGAACCGGCTGGTATGAGACGGACTTTAAAAACCAACCTAAAAAAACTGCGGAAAACGCTGATAAAAAAGAAATAAAAAAATCAGCAAACACAACAAAAACCGCTGGGAGTGCTGATTGAAAAGGAAATCAATTCGTAGTTATTTATTGACAGGGTTTGTCGTGTGGCTACCTGTTATTGTTACTTTTGTGGTGCTGCGGTTTATTATTGATTTGTTAGATAAATCGATTTCGTTGTTGCCACATGCTTATCAACCTGAGCAATTGTTTGGTTTTCATTTTCCAGGATTTGGCGTTCTTTTTTCATTAGCTCTTTTATTGATGACAGGCCTGCTTGCGACCAATTTCTTAGGTCAGCGCCTCATGCGTTGGAGCGAGGCAATACTTGATCGTATTCCTTTGGTACGTTCGATTTATAAAGCAACGAAACAAGTGATGGAAACGGTCTTTTCAAGTAATAGTCAAGCTTTTCGAAAAGTATTACTGATTGAATACCCACGTAAAGGACTTTGGAGTATTGCGTTTCAAACAGGTGTTGCAAGTCGAGAAGTATCTGAGCACACAGGTGAAGAGATGCTATCTGTTTTTGTGCCAACAACACCTAACCCGACATCAGGCTTTTTAATCATGGTTGAAAAATCGTCTGCTACCGAGCTTTCCATGAGCATTGATGATGCGTTAAAGTTAGTTATCTCTCTTGGGGTGATGCAGGCTAATAAACCCATTAAATAGGTTTAAATATGAACAAAAAACAGTCGTTTTTTTTGTTTTTAAAGTTTTTTTTGATGGGCGTTATTCTTATTTGGAGTTTACCTGGCCTTGCTTTGCAAGAGGGAACCTCGGGTAAGCTGATTGAATATCTTGCTGCAGAAAAAGTGAATCTTACCATTACAAATAGTAATCTTCGTTCTTTCTCTATGCCTATCACAAAGGAAACGCTATCAGAGCAGAAAGAAAGAATCGCGACGCAACTGACTTTGATTTCTGCCAAAATTGATACCTTAAATGGTTTTTTAGTTAGTCAAGAAAAAAAACAAAGTGAACTTAAAACGCGGTTGAAACAATTTAAGCAATCATCTTCGACTTCAACAGAAGCCTTAGTGCTTCAAGAATCAGTGAATCAAGTTCGCGCCTTGATTAAAGTGAACGAGAAAGGACTTGAATTAATTGCTGATAATTTAACGCTCGCGCATCAGTATCAGAAAACGCTATATCAACGTGAACGTCAGCTTGTTTTGTGGGAAGCAGATGAAGAAAAAAAACGGATATTTAACTTAAAAAAAGCGGCTATTGCAGCGCTTGATCAAAAGCGAACACTACTCTATGAAAAAAATATTACACTCGAACGTCAGAAAAAATCGGGGCTGCGGGCAGAGGCTAGAGGCGTTGGAGATGAAGGCATATTACTTTTAAATAATCAGAATATTTTATTAATTGATAGCCAAGCGACATTGATTCAATGGGAAATGAAACTTGCTGAAGCTGATTATGAGTTTTTGAGTCGAACACAAGATGTCAAAACACTTGAAACCATTATAGATGTATACGACAAAGCAGAAGATCACTTAGGCGCTATGATTAAAAGCTTGGTGAAGATGCAACAGGCTTTGAGTACAGAAGCGCTTATTTTATCAAGTGATTCAGATAAACAAGAAATGCTTTCTTTACAGACCAAAGTAACGGCTTTTCAGGAAGAGGTTCGGCAATTAGAAAGTACTGTGCACCAGGTTTTAGAAGAAAAGCAGGCTGTATTAAAGAAACAACGTGCTTCTCGTCAGCGATTTGAAGATTATAAGCAACGGTCTTTTACAGGTGTGATGCATGAAATAACACAAGTGCCAGTCCAATTTTATCAGTATTTACGAACACTATGCATAAAAGTGCTCGATAATTACTCATGGGAAGATATTTGGTTTAAAGCTTCATTTTGGAGCATATTAGTTTTTATCTCGGCGGCTTTAATAGCGATTCGTCGTCTATTACAGTTTGTGACACAAGAGAAAACGCGCTCTCGTTTTTCTGGACATTTATATGATGGCGCGTTACTGCTTTTATATCGAGGTTTACCGCAAATTTTGGTTGTCATATTGTTAATGACGAGCTTGGTTTTAAATCAGGTGGTGTTTGTGCAACTGCAGTTATTAGTCCATTTGTTGCTGATTTGGCTGGTGTACCGTTTGTTTAAAGGCATAGCCCAATTGGTTTTACTAGAACAAGAACATGATGCACCAGGCCATGAGTTGATATTATATCGTCGTTTTAAATGGCTTTTTTTAATGGGGTCGTGGTCAACGGGGCTGATGGTTTTAGGCCAAGAGTTGCCTTTGTCTTTCTTATTACAAGATGTCTTTAATCGTTTGTTTATGGTGTTTTTGTTTGCTGTTGCTTGGGTGCTTTGGAAAAGTAGAGAAACTTTTCCTCAGTTGTTTCATCCTTGGTTTCGTGCAAATAAGCGACCGTTCAAGCATTTGTTATCTTTTTTAAGTTTTTTGATACCGATTATTTTATTTACGACAGCGATGATTGGTTTATTAGGTTATACCCATTTGGCTTGGATTCTGGGGCGTTATCAAGCTTATTTCTTATTGGTGGTTATTGTTTATGTTTTGTTACGTGAACTGTTAAGTGATTTACTCGATTTATTGTCTGAGAGAATGGTTTCTAGGTTGAAAAATGGATGGTTATGGGTGGAAGCGATTTTAAAACCGCTTGAAAAGTGGCTTCACTTTGGTCTGTTTTTCTTAAGTATATTGGTTATTTTTAGAGGCTTTAAAGATAACTGGGAGTTTGCCATGCTCTCAGGTGTTAAAGCGATTGGCACTTACCCTATTTTTAGTGGATCAGAGGTTCATATTACGCTGTTTAGTACCATTAGCGCGGTTGTTATTTTAATGGTTCTGATTTGGCTTTCGAAATGGACGCGTGAATTTTGTTATCGCTGGCTTTATCGCGGCATGATTGATACGGCGATTCGGAACAGTATTTCTATTTTTACGCAATATACGGTTATTTTGCTAGGCGCATTTATTTTTCTGCGCGTATTAGGTGTCGACTTAAGTGGGATGGGAATGGTGCTGGGTGGACTGGCTGTGGGCATGGGATTTGGTTTGCGCGATTTTGCGAGTAACATTGTCGGGGGAGTGATGCTCTTAATTGAGCGCCCAGTAAGAGAAGGTGATTTGATAACACTGGGTGAATATGAAGGACGTGTTGAGCATATTGGGATTCGGTCCATGCGTGTTTCATCTTGGGATCATATGGATGTTTTGATTCCTAATGCTGAGACGTTTAATAAGCCTGTGACCAATTGGACACATCAAGATGGTGTGGTACGAACGGTATTACCCATTAAGGTGAATCGTACGGATAGTCCAGAGGCTGTACAACAACTTATTTTTGAAGTACTGAGTAAAGTGTCTGGTGTCTTAAAAGAACCGCCTGCTCAAGTGTTTTTAAAACAAATTGATGAGGCTTTAATAGAATTTGAAGTGCGTTATTTCATTAATATTCAATTTAGCTTACGTGTTGGCGTGCGTTCAGAAGTTTTACTTGCCATTATGGCTAAATTTAAAGAGGCAGGAATTCAACCTCCTATTCCGCCTTTTCGTATTGAAGTAGAACCCAATACCCAGGTTAAAGATGATAAACATCTCCCCCCCGAGTAGCGAGGGTGAGCTTTTAGCTCGTTGTCGTGAGATTGAAGGCTTAAGTTTTGCAGGACTTGCAGCCCGTCTTTCATTATCCATTCCAACTGAATCGTTAAAAAGAAAAGGATGGGTCGGCGGGATGATTGAGCGCGCACTTGGCACCACTGCCGGAACTGCTGCAAAACCAGATTTTCATCATTTAGGCATCGAGCTAAAAACATTACCACTGGGTGCACGCGGTATGCCTCTTGAGTCAACTTTTGTGACCAGTATTAATTTATTGACGATTCACCAAGAATCATGGGAAACCTCACAATGTTATTCAAAATTGCGACGTGTACTTTGGCTGCCAATTGAAGGAGATAAAAGTATTTCATTTTCGCATAGGCGCATTGGCCGCGCTTTTTTATGGTCTGCAGATGTAAAAGATACTGCTATATTATCAAAGGATTGGCACGATTTAAGTTTTATGCTGGGTCGCGGCAAGCTTGCGGATGTGGATGCACGCATGGGAACCTACTTACAAGTACGACCAAAAGCTGCAAATGCGCGTTCATTGTGTTACGGTTTTGATGAAGAGGGACATAAAATCTTGACGTTGCCGAGAGGTTTTTACTTAAGGCCGTTATTTACACAAAAAATGATGATTTGACTTGGACTGGATGAATTTATGAAAAGAGCACATATACATATCTTGCGTTTGTTGTTTGTGATAGTGATGATTGTATTTGCATCTATTTGGGTGTTAAAGTTCAAGAAACCGACAGAGCCCATTGAAAAACCGGTTGAAATACCCGTTCAATTACCAGAAGAGCCCAAAGTACCTAAGGTAGAGTGGAAGCCTGCAGCTTCTTTCGATGATTTACCAGGGTGGGAGAAGGCTGATTTAAGCTCATCCTTTAAAACGTTCATGGTGTCTTGTCATGTTTTTTTGAGACAATCTGCGGACAAACCTGTGGGTAGTGCCTATTTTCCATTAAAAACAAAAGATTGGCATCCAGTATGTAAGGCAGCAAAAAAACTTTCAAATCCCACAGAAGCTGAAATGAAAGCTTTTTTTGAAGCCTGGTTTAATCCAGGGCAATTTTATGAAGCGGAACCAATTGAAGGTTTATTTACGGGATACTATGTACCGGTTATTAAGGGGAGTCTGAAAAAAACAGATGAATATAATGTGCCTATTTACGCTTTGCCACGTAACTGGGTTACGTTTCGGTTGAGCGATTTTGACAGTGATGCACCGGATAGAAAAGTGGTGGGACGTGTAGAAGGACATCATATTTATCCATATCATACGCGGGCTGAAATTAATCAAGGACTCATTGATAAACATGCGCCTGTTTTGATGTGGTTAGACAGTCAGGTCGACCGATTGTTTTTAGAAATTCAGGGTTCAGGTTTAATTAAATTACCGAATGGTCGAGAAATATTTATTGGCTATGCAGGTCAAAATGGTGCGGCATATACCTCTATTGCGAGTGTTTTAATTAAACAGGGTGTGATGACATCAGATACAGCCTCTATGCAAAATATTCGTGCTTATTTTAAGGAACATCCAGATAAAATGCAGGATGTGATTAATCAAAATAAATCATTTGTGTTTTTTGAAAAACAACAAAAAGCTGCTGCGCGTGGTGCACAAGGTGTGTTTTTAACAGCGGGTTATTCATTAGCTGTTGATAGAGCTTGGGTGCCACTAGGTGCCCCTGTTTGGTTGAATACAACAAGACCTGATGTTGAGAAAAAAGAGCAAGTGCCATTGCAGCGGCTCTTTATTGCGCAAGATACAGGTGGCGCGATTAAAGGCCCCGTTCGGGGAGATGTGTTTTGGGGTGATGGTGATAAAGCCGGTGCGATTGCAGGCCGGATGAAAAATAAAGGTCAATACTGGGTGATGTTACCGCGTTCAACACCGCAAGAAGAGGCCGATTTAAGGTAGAGTATTTCGTTGTTTACAAGGCTTCAATGGTTGTCCTAGAAACGGTCCAACCCGATTCTTTATGTACCGCGCCATAGGTGCGGTATTCAGGTCTATGTTAGTTAAGTCATTATTTATGTCATAATGTATCGTTAGCAATCACCTTAAAAACTTGAAAAAGGCATTTTTTATCCTATATTTAATATCATAATACGATCACTTGGGTTTATTTTTTATCAAGTTGAATTGGGAGCATTAAAATGCTAGCAAAATTTGAAGAGTTAAATCATCATATTAATAACGCGCAGCAACAATTTTTATATATTTCGCAGCATATCGAGTCAATCAAAGCGGAAAGACTTAAATTAAGAAAGAAATTTAGTCATAATTTAACGGAGCAGCAGCAAAATAGATTTCAAGCAAATGCTTATCAATTGAATGGAGAGCTAGAAGTGCTTTTGAAGCTGCAAAAGAATTATCAAGCATTAAATGCGTGCTTTAAGGCCGATATTTCTAGGACTTCGATTGGCTCTGTTGTTGCCGAAGGACAAGAAGCAGAGTTTTTAAAGTTAAGCAGAAAGTTTTCAGATGATCTTTATGATGGTATTGCTCGATATGAAAAAAAGTTTATAGAGAGGGTTGAAGAATATGCAGCACCTATTATTGGGGTTGTTGATAGGTATTCAGACGCATTGGGAGCACCTTTACACATTAAAAAAGGATTAGCGCTTGAAAAAGTTGTTCAAACGATTATTGATGAAGCACAAGCTCTAGAACGTCAATTCAAAAAATATGACTCACAGTTTACGGGTGCAAAAGCATCAACCGAGTTAAAAGATAAAGTTCGAGTATTACGAGAAAAAGCAGAAGAAATCAAAACGGGATACCTTCTACAGTTAAGGAAGGGAGAGAGCCGTTTTCCTAATTCAAATGGTGATGAGAAAGCCCGAGTAGCATTTAGACAGTTAGCAGAACTCTCTTATCTTTCTTTAGAGTTTGGGCTAGAGGCGCAAAAACCAAACGTTGCAGAAGTATTGGCTAGAGGTTCTAATAATTTTGTTCAAGAAGGGACTGGTGTGATGGAAAGGATCTCATTAGAGGATCCATTAGACCTTAAAAAAGGGGTTATTTTAGAAAAAACGGTCGAAAGGATGATTACCGAAGCACAAAGCTTACAAGGTCAGTTTGCGGGATATCAATCACAGTTATTAGGAGCAAAACCTCCCCAAGGATTAACAAAGCAATTATCAGCACTCCTAGCAAAGGCAGAAGCATTTAAAGCGTCTTATTTAGATCAGTTAGCAGAAGGGGATAGACGATATCCTGATCCTAATGGCGATATAGCAGAGAAAAAAGCATTTAGAGATTTGGCAGAGTTGGCTTATCTTTCTTCCCTTTTTGAGGCGGAGGCAAGCAAATCGAATGCTCGAGAAGTACTTGCCAGAGGGTCTCGTGATTTGATAACCAAAGGAACAGAAATAGTGGTTCAACTTCCATTAGAAGGGGATCAATTGGAAGTGAAACAAGGGGTGATATTAGAACATACAATAGGGGTGATTATTGACGAGATACAAATGCTGCAAGGTAAGTTTTCAGAGTATAAGAAAAGCTATACGGGAGCAAAACCTACGGCTCAATTAGAAACTCAGATGATGGAATTATTAGAAAAAGCACAAGCATTTAGAGATTCTTATTTAGTCAACATAGAAGAAGATGACGTTAGAATTCCAGATGCGAAAAGGGATGAAGCTGCATTTGGAGCGTTAACAGAGTTGGCTCAACTTTCTTTATTATTTGAAGCACAAGCTAAAGATCCTAAAAATAAAGCAGCACTTAAAAGAGGGTCTGATGATATTCTGACAAAAGGAATAGGGGTGCTCAATCCTTTTGTTAAAGATATGTGGCGAAAAGATGTCACTAAAACCGCTGCTAAACGACAGGAACAGCAACCATCTCCTGTGTCTGTTCAACATGGCGCTTTGAGTGATAGTGATAATGAGGAAGAAGTGGTTCCTGAAGGGCTATCTTTTGTTTCTGAAGGACTACCTTCTTTTGTTCAGTCTTATAAAGATACGTTAAATAAATATATAAGAAGTATACAAAATCCCACATCATTAGACTTATTTCCTTGGTTTAAAGTAGAAGATTTATTTCGTCTTGATGTTGACGAGGCATTACAAAATAAGCTTAAAAGTGCGTTAGGTGTAACTGCTGCAACAGATGCATTAGATCCTAGTCGATTTAATATAGAGCAATTGGATGCTCTTAAGGCGGAATTGGCAAGTACGCAACATGATGAAGGTGAAGAAGAAAGTTATGAAGAAAGCTATGATGAGTTTCTGCTTAATTTAAAAAGTATGGCAATTGCTGCGCAATATAATTTGGATGAAAAAGAAGCAGCTTATATTGAGATAATTGATGAACTTAACCTTGATCCTGCTGATGAGGTATTCATTGCGGCAATGCTTACTGATGTGATTCAGTCAGCTGCAAAAGAAGATGATTTAAATATTGGGCGCATTAACAGAGTAATGGATGCAGTTACTGTAGAGAGTGGTGATTTCCCTAATTCTTTTTCATTTGTCTTTTGCCGACATATCATCGATGCAATTATTGATACAGATTTAGATAATGCTGAAAAAATAGCTGTGGTTAATCAAGTTATTGCTGAAACAATTGAGTCTGTATTCTTTGATAAATCTTTTTCAGAAGCGTCTATTGAAAGCATATTAGACCCTATTCTTGACGGGAATTTTTCTTCAGAGCAAAAATTGGAGGTTTATTCTTGTATGATGATGAAGATTGTTAGTGCTGATGAAAGCTTAATGAAATCAGAGGAAAAAGAAACAGTCATATCTCGTATTATTGAGAGACAATTCTTCTGTGATGTGATTGATGAGCTTCCTTTTGATGAAGTGATTCAATTCAATAAAGGAATGATTGATTCTATTATTGAGAAGTCTCACTTAAGAAGTAAAGATGAAGCGGCTGTGATTGTATTGTTTATTCAAGAGTTGGAAGGGATTCTGGTTGGTAGGAAAGACGATTTAACCGAGGAAGAATACGAGCAGTATGAACATCAGTTGACAGGCATTGCGAATGAAATGGAAACAAAATTAGGCGGAATATCCGAAGGTGAGATTCCTAATGCCACGCAACGTTTTCGAGAGCAACTCCAAAGTCAGATGCAAGACGGAGACGATACCCCAGATGATGAGATGCAAGATAGCAATATGCTTTAACTTAGGGGTTGTCAAGAAGCCTCATCAGTTCATCATGTGCAGTCATTGCTTCTTCAACAAGCTTCAAATCAACCAAGTCATCTAGGCATAATTCAGTGCGATAGTGCTTAGCAACATGCGTTTCAAGTGTATTGAGTAAAGCATTTGTGACTAAAACACCTTGATGCATGGTATTTAATTCTATTGGAGTCAGAGGTACTTGTAGGCGAAGACAAGCAGGTCCGCCTCCATTTTGCATGCTTTGTTTAAGCGCTACATAATGTACCGCCTTAATAGGATTAGTTGCATCTGAAATGAAATCATTGATGAGTTGATTGACAGCCGTCGATGTTTGGCACTCTTCAGGAGAAATCAGCACCATATCTGATGTATTTGGTAGGGTGATGAGTTGAGAGTTAAATAAATAGCTTTGAACGGCTTCTTTTAGTGAGAGTTGTTTTCGGTTGATCTCAATGATATTCAAACTAAAATTAGCCTGTTTTTGTAATTGTTTTAAGAGTTTATTTTGGTTTAAAAAAGCATCTTGATGCACTAAAAAGACAGATTCATTGGCGAGTGCTATCACATCATTGTGAAATACACCGGCATCAATGGCTTTAGGGTTTTGAGCTGCAAAAAGGACTTGATGGGGACTTAAAAGATGCTGTCTTGCAATGGCCTCACTTGCTGCTTTGGTTTGTCGTGCCGGAAAATGAGTCGGGGTGGTCTGTATATCTCTATCATAAACAAATAAGTGTAAACCAGGTGTTCCATGCTGACTGGCAAAACGATTATGATTTGCTGCACCCTCATCATTATAGTCAGGTGTTTTAGGAAGTAATTCATGATGCACAAAATGTTTGCTATCAGAAAAAAGGTTTTCAAAAAGCTGTTTTGAGGCATCGGCCTCTTGATGGCGATGCAAGTGATGTACTAAATTAGCGGCCGTAAAATGAACGCGTCCATCGATTGTATCAGTACTCGGTGCAACGGTAGCAGCATTTGCAGCCCACATGCTAGATGCCGAAAAAGCAGCACTTAAGGCACGTGGATTTTCTTTTTTTGCTTGGTTCAGTTGGTTTGCGACTGAGCCTGTAAAGCCAAGAGCATGTAGCAATTTAAGGTTTGGTCGTAGCTGTGGCGGTAATATTGCTTGTTTTAGGCCAAGCTCATGTAAGAGCCGCATTTTTTGAAGGCCTTGATGCGCTGCAAGGGCTGGATTTGAATATGTATTAGCATGAGTCATAGAAGCTGTGTTGCCATAGGCAAGACCTGCATAGTGATGCGTTGGGCCAACTAAACCATCGAGATTAAGCTCATAGACCATCACGTTGTCTCCAAATGAATGCCGGGTAACGGGGTTTTTGGTAGATTAAGTGCGTCAGCTTCGAGGCTTGCAATGGGATAGGCTGCATAATCTGCTGCAAAATAAGCACTGGGATGATGATTACCACTTAAGCCAACGCCACCAAAAGGCAAAGCACTTGAAGCGCCTGTGGTTGGACGGTTCCAATTAATGAGTCCTGCACGAATGGTCTGATAAAACTGCTCGTAATGCGCTTTATTATCACTGAATAAACCGGCAGCCAAGCCATATCGCGTTTGATTAGCAAGGGCTAATGCCTCATCAAATTCATCGTAACGATAAAGTTGAATCAGTGGCCCAAATATTTCTTCATCTGGTGGGTTGTAAACCGCTTGCATGTCTAAAATACCAGGATTTACAAAAGCGCTTTTTTCTTGTTTAGGTTCAATTTTAAGTAACACTTTTGCTCCAAGAGATATTAGATTTTCTTCTGCACTAAGTAAGTGTAGTGCTTGGTTTGGGTGTATAACAGGCCCCATAAAGGGCTCAGGATGATTATCTGGGGCGCCGATGGTTAATGCTTTAGTCGCTGCTAATAACTGTTCAATAAATCGTTCACCTGTTGAGGTGTTGGGGATAATCAAGCGCCTTGCCGAGGTGCAACGTTGGCCTGCGGTTAAAAAAGAAGAGAGGAGTGTATTGTAAACCGCAGCTTTCATATTGTTGATTTTATCATCGATAATCAGTGGATTATTGCCGCCCATTTCAAGGGCTAAAAGGACTTCAGGTCGTGTGCTTAATTGCTGGTGAATTTTAAGACCTGTTTGGTAACTACCAGTAAAGCAAACGGCGTGTATGGCTGATTCAATCAGCACATGAGCCGTTTCAGCATTGCCTTGAATGAGGTTAAGTACACCTTTAGGCAGGCCACTTTCATGCCAGCATTGAACCATAAACTCGGCAACTAAGGGAGTGTATTCGCTTGGCTTATAAATGACGGTGTTGCCCGCAAGAAGTGCCGGCACAATATGACCATTGCTTAAATGGGCAGGAAAATTAAAAGCCCCTAAGACAGCAACAACACCGTGAGGTTTGTAACGTAAGCAGCTGCTTGTCTCATCTGCTTTGGTGACAGTGGTTGGGGTACGTTCGTGATAAGCATTAATACTGAGTTTTATCTTTTGAATTACAGCAGCTGTTTCAGTAGCAGATTCCCAATAAGGTTTACCTGTTTCGAGTGAAATCAACTGGGTTAATTGCTCTGATTTTTGCTGAATAATGTGTGCAAATTGTTTTAGATGTGTGGCGCGAGCCTCAAGTGTTAAATGGGCCCAAGTCGGGTTTGTATGTTGTGCTGCTTCAAACGCGGCAGCGACTTCGGCTGAAGTGGCTGCATGTCCATGCCAAATGGGTTGGTTATTGGTTGGATTAGTTGATGTAAGGGATGTGCCCGAACCATTGATCCAATGTCCATCAATGTAATGAGCATAGGTGGGTTGATATGTTGTTTTCATGGTTTGACTCCTAGTCTGTGTTCCAGGTCTCATGAATTAAACGAACCGTATAGGTCTTGTCTTTATTTTTTATGCGTTGCAACACACTATATAGCGTTAAAGTATCAGTCTCTTTTTTTACGCGTCCAATACTTAGAAAATACTCGCTTTCAATCGTGACGTCATCTTCTTGAATGGCTAATTTTTTGAGAATACTTTTGACACTATCTACGGATGCAATACCTTCTTCACCGCGGGCATCAATGAGTTCTTCCATATCTTTGATAATATCGGGTCCTTGCGCCATTGACATCAAGAGCTCTTCGGGCGCTGTATTGAGGTTAATTCGTGTTTTAGGGGGCAAGGCTGTAAGGTAAGGCATCAATAATTTAAGATCTTTGAGTTTGATGTCAGGAATAAGCGAGAGTTCAGAGAGGCTTACCATGGGTATATGTGCGACGAAGGTTGTATTGTGTTGTGTACTCCCCGGTTGATAGTCGCTAACCCAAGCAGCAAGGGCTGCAGTAAGCGGATAACTTTTTTTACCTGTTTTATCTTCGAGTAAGTGGTTGGTTAAGCGATAAAAAGTGGTTTTTCCGGTAGGGGTCTTTAGATTATTGATATTTAAGCGTGCGTTCAAATCAATGAGTTCGCCTGAAAAGTGAGTATTAGGAAGTTCTGGAAAGACGATTTTTTTTTCAATAAGTGTGCTTTTTCCAGGTGTGCGACCAAAATCTTTATTTTTTTTGTTGGTGAGCGCATCCATTGCCCAGTAGCGAATGGCAACACTTTCTAACTGAAATTGCTGGGTTTTAAATAAGAGACGTGTTTTATCAAGGTTGGTTTTTAATTGCAGGGTTAATGTTGTGGTCGCAATAGCAACTAAGGTCATGATAAAAAGTGCCGAGAGTAAAGCACTACCGCGGTGGTTAGTGTACATCGGCACCTCCTGGAACTTGAAAAACAAGTGCTATTTCGCCAAGGTTTTCGATGTTCAAATAGAGTTTAAATGAGCTGGGTAATAAGGTATCGCCGCCGCGCCATTCATCGGACCAAGTATGGCGAGATGAAGTAAATGAAAATCCGCAATGTGTTAAATGTTCAAGTAAAATTTGTTTTTGGGGTTTATCTCGCGTAAAGCCGTCGAGATCTGGCCAGGTTTTCCGAACGAGCTGATGGTTTTCACAGCTTAAAGCAATGCGTCTTAGTGTGCTTTGAGATATTGTTTTGTCCAGCTGAATAAAGCCACCTCGGGTAAATTCAATGCCGTTAGTTGTTGTGGTAAAAGCAGGTGTTTTTTTCATGTCATGGTCTCGAACAGGGCGTGCGACGATTTGACTAGCATCTTGTGTAATGCGTATTACGGCTAATTGAACATCACTTAAAGGCTCTATTTGAGCTGCAAGTCGTGCTTTGGTGTCAAAAGCACGGCTAAGTAATCCAACACTTAAGGTGCCTAGAATTGCAAATATTGCGAGTGCAATAATCACTTCAATGAGGGTATAGCCTTTCATGGAAGTCTCCGAAAGCCAATGATTGGATCAGTAAAAGGGCCACTTTCGTTTGGGCTTGCGGTGATTTCTAAGCGTTCTATGTTTTTTAAGTGTGTAGGTGTTGCTTTCGCATGCCAAAACCATTTTTTATTAAATAACGTGATTTCTTGTGTGATGGTTTGACTTTTATCAAGTGGTGCCAAATTGAGTTGAATTAAAGTTAAACCTTGGGTTGTGGCAAGGTGTGCAAGTGTTTTATCACGCAGGCGCTGTGTTCCTTTTACGGTTTCGGCGGTTGTCAATAAAAGGGCTGTTAAGGCAATACTGATAATGGCAAGTGCAATTAAAACTTCGATAAGGGTAAAGCCATTTTTTTTGAGCATGTTTATCGGTTTCCACTTATTTTTTTAAGGGTGATTTTACCGTTATCTTGCGTATCAACTTGAATGATAGCGGATTTTCCAATTGCGCCAAAAGTAAGTGTGAAAGGGGTTATCTCACCAGATGCTTGAATGATGAAAGCATTTTTTTGAGAGGATTGGTGCAGTTGTAAATAGGTTTGAATTTTTTTAGGGAAAGCATGCATACCCAGTTCTGATGAGGTTGTTTTTTTCCACCGGTTAGGTGGTATAAAGCGTAATACTTGATAACCTGAAGGAAAGATTTGAACCTGATAAGGGGTTGCTTCTAAAATGGCATGGTAGCGAATCAGGCGTAGTTTGTGTGTAAAGCGCTCGGCTTCGGCTTCAATGCGTTGGCTTTCACCGAAGTCTCCAAATGCCATTAAAGCCATACTGGCGGTGATGGCAAGAATGACAACCACCACCAGAATTTCGATTAAGGTGAATCCAGATTTACTGGTCCGCATTCCAGTTTCCGATTTCAGCATTGATACCGTCGCCACCTGCTTGGCCGTTTGCACCAAATGTAAAGATATCTATTTCACCATGTTGTCCCGGATTCAAATAGAGATAGTCACGACCCCAAGGATCTTTAGGTAAGCTTTTTAGATACGCTTTCCAATGTTGTGGTGCAGGTCTTGTGCTTGGTTTTGTCACGAGAGCTGAGAGTCCTTGGTCTGTGCTTGGATAAACACCATTATCAAGGCGATACAGTTCAAGTGCATTCTGTATGCCGAGCAAATCATGTTTGGCTTTAACTGCGCGTGCATCATCAGGGCGACTCATAATTTTAGGAACGACAAGTGATGCTAAAATGCCAAGAATGATCACGACGACCATGATTTCAATCAGTGAGAATCCACGTTGTTGTTGCATATGCTAAACCTCCTACGGTTCTAATTGAACTAACTAACCAGTTGTTCCATTGAAAAAATCGGTAATAATGTTGCAAGTACAATAAATAAAATGACGCCTCCCATTAAAAGAATGACCAAAGGTTCAAGTAAAGTTAATGCAGTGTCGATTAAACGACGAATTTCTTGGTCTAGATAGGTCGCGGCGCGTTCCATCAAAGGGGCTATTTGACCGCTTTTTTCACCACTGGAAATGAGGTGCGTTGCCATGGGCGTAAAAAAAGAGGTTTCAGCTAAGGCCTGACTGATGGGCATTCCTTCTTTGACACGCACGGCTGCCTGCTCAAATTTATCACGCATGATAACATGAGTGACAAGGCTTGAGGAAACACGCATGGTTTCGAGTACGCTAACGCCAGATGAAAAAAGGATTGCAAAGGTATGCGTATATCGTGCGACGTTTGTTGTAATAACAATATGTTTAACACCCGGAATACGCAGCAAAAACTGATGAAAGCGTGTTTTAAACGTTAGATTTGTTAAAGCTTTTTTAAAGGCAATACCCGCTAAAAGCAAGAGCAGAGCTACATATAGACCAAATTGTTTAATGCCTTCGCTTAACATAATGAGGATATGGGTAGCCGCAGGTAATGTTTGTCCGCTGTCAGCAAATACACCGACAATTTTGGGGACTACAAATGCCAGTAAAAAACCGATAATGCTAACCGAAATAAAAAGCATCAAGCTTGGATAAATCATGGCTTGTTGCACTTTTTGGCGTATGGTTTGTTGGTGTTCTGTATAGTCAGCTAACTTTTCAAGGACGTTATCCAGGCGTCCGGTTTGTTCACCTGCAGCGACAGTCGCGCGGTAAAGTTCAGGGAATTGTGATGGGTATTCTTCTAAGGCTTGTGCGAGCCCGTAGCCCTCTAATACTTTTGAACGAATGCCGATGACCAATTGGCGGATGGTCGGTTTTTGGGATTGTTCACTAACACCTTGCAATGCTTCATCGAGTGGAATGCCAGCGCTTAAAAGGGTCGCTAATTGACGGGTTAGAAGGGCTAAGTCTTGTGCTTTGAATTGACCTTTTCCTGCTGTTTTTCGTCTTTTGTTGGAAGAGGAAACCTCGGTTGGTATCAGGCCTTGTTCGCGAAGTAATTGCCTTGCATGACGAGCAGAGTCAGCTTCGATGATACCCTTTGAGGGGCTTCCTGAAGCTTTAAATGCATGGTATTGATAAGCGCCCATAGGAAGATATCATTTTTTTTGGTAAATGGAGTTTAAACTATTGGGTTTCTTGTGTCATTAAGGTAGACTGAAGAACCTTAAGATTGTCTTAATTATGAGGCTATTCTTACAAGTCAATTTTAGGGAGAGGGACGATGGGAATCAATGTAGTACGTGATGCACTTGAGCATCACCAAGCCAAATTTGTAGATTTACGATTTACCGATCTACGCGGAAAAGAACAACACATTACGATTCCAAAAGAAGGGCTTGACGATGCTACGATTGAGTGTGGTAAAGGCATCGATGGTTCGTCTTTTGAAGGATGGCAGCAAATACATCAATCTGATCTAATGCTTGTTCCTGATACCTCGAACATCATGGTCGATCCGTTTTATCAAGAAAAAACGATTTTTATTCGTTGTAATGTGGTCAATCCTAAAACCAATGAAGGGTATTCACGCGATCCACGTTCGATCGCGACGCGTGCTGAAGCCTATTTGCGCTCGACAGGCATTGCCGATACAGCTTATTTTGGTCCAGAACCTGAGTTTTTCTTGTTTGATGGTGTACGTTGGAAAACGGGCATGAGTGGTTCGCTTTATGAAATTGAATCAGAAGAAGCGCAATGGAACTCAGGCAAAGCAGTTGAAGGCGGTAATATTGGTCATAGACCACGGATTAAAGGGGGATACTTTCCAGTACCGCCAGTTGATTCATCACAAGACATTCGCTCAGCTATTTCAGATGTGTTGCAGTCTTTAGGGATGGTAGTCGAAGCGCATCACCATGAAGTGGCGACGGCTAATCAATGTGAAGTCGCAACGCGTTATAAGAAATTGTTGGATAAAGCAGACGACATGCAAATCCTTAAATACGTTGTTCATAATGTGGCACATAATTATGGAAAAACAGCAACGTTTATGCCAAAACCATTGGTGGGTGATAACGGCAGCGGTATGCATTGTCATCAATCCCTTGCAAAAGATGGTGTGAATTTGTTTGCAGGTGAAGGGTACGGCGGGCTTTCAGAAATGGCGTTGCATTATATTGGGGGTATTATCCATCATGCGCGCGCTTTAAATGCAATGACTAATCCAAGCGTCAATAGCTATAAGCGTCTGTTACCAGGGTTTGAAGCACCGATATTGCTTGCTTATTCAGAGAGAAACCGCTCAGCTTCTATTCGTATTCCATTGGTGTTCTCACCGAATGCACGTCGCATTGAAGTACGGTTCCCTGATTCACTTGCAAATCCATACATTGCGTTTTCGGCCATGATGATGGCAGGCCTTGATGGGATTCAACGTAAGTTGCATCCGGGGGATGCGATGGATAGAAATTTATATGATTTGCCAAGCAGCGAGATTAAAGAAATCCCGCGTGTTGCAGGATCGCTTGAAGAAGCTGTTTCGCATTTGAAAAATGATTATGAATTTTTATTGCAAGGTGATGTATTCACTAAAGACTTTATTGATGCACATATTGAGTTATGTGAAGCAGATATTATGTATCTGAGAAGCATGGTGCATCCAGCTGAGTTTGAGCTATATTACAGTAGTTAATTTGGAACAAAAAGTTCAAATTTAAAGCATTTGTTAGGCCTGCCGCTATAGTGATATATGTGGTGGGCCCCTTCGGGCTCCGAGGGGGATGTATGGAAATTATTTTTGATGGCAGACACGATGGTGAAGAAGCATCGGAGAGTCTAGCGAGTATTATTAAGTTGTTCAAAGAGCGTTATCAAATTGGCCAATTTCGTGAGATGCATTTATCCATTACTTTGGTGGATGATAAGGGCGAAGATGTCGAGCTTATTGATAGTGAAACGAATCAGCCTTACCGCGTATTTGAAGTGTATCGCAGTCAAAAAGCGTACGCTTTTTCAAATGGTGTAAGACACCCCAGTTTAAAATTAGTGGTTGACAATACGCGTAATAATGAGTGATATAAAGCCTTAATTCATTTCATTCAAGGACGAATGAATGGCCATTAGTACAGCAAGTTTAACACCAGAAGCCCGTCAATGTGTGGAGCAAGCACTTCGTACGGCTGCCGCAACCGTTGATATCACCAAAAAGCCAGAAGATATTACAAAATATGTGGGAAGAGAATTAGAGCGCGTTATTAGTAGCGAAGCCGGTGGTTTTATTGATTCTTTAAAAGATAAAGAAAATGCAGCTGCTGTGATAACAGTGGCTTTTGCAGGGATTGCAAAGCTGGTTGCTTCAATTCATCAGGGTGTTAGTACGGTTAAAGAAAAACGAGGCAATCTGCGCGATCAATTGAAGATGAATAGTTTTGTATTTATTGTGCCTGATGATGAAGATAGTCTAAAAGACGAACAAAGATTCATTAAAGAATTTATTGATTTAATTGAAGATTCGGGGCTGGACGATCTGCAATCTTTATTAGGTGTTCGTTCATTGCCTCCGGAAAAAAGGGGGGATCCTACCACTTACTGTGTGTTTCCTTTTTCTGATATGGACACAGGAGCCATGGATGAAGCCTCAAATACAGAAGCCCTTGATAATACCCGCAAGGAAATGCATGCACATATCAGAACAAGATTGTCGATTTTACGCAAGCAAACTGCAAAGCGATTTAAAGAGGGTAATTGGTTTATTCATTTATTTAAGTCACAAGTTTCTGAACGTGATAATTATTTAAATGATTATAATCAAGAACTGTTCATGTTGACGGCTATTTCTAATTTGTTATGGAATCTTCAGCATCCAATGAATGCAACAACAAAAAGGCGTTTATCATCAAAAGATTGTATAGCTCTCTGCAAAAAAATAGATAAATTTCTAACGACTATTTTAGCGGCTAACTCAGCGCCACGTTTAAAAGAAAATGCGAAAACACCTTGGGCCGATTATGTCAGTACCACAAGAATTTTAGTTCGAGATCTTCAACGAGCTTATGAAATTGAAAAGTTAAAAGAGTTTCCTATTTCAAGTTTATCGGTTCATGCACGCGAAACAGTAAAGATGACAACAAGGGCTTTGTTTGAATTACTTTATCAAGATCAGGATGGCGCATCGGACAAACAGCGAGATGATCCTAAAACAGCAGACAGGTTGGTTGAAATATTAAGAAATTTAAGACGATATCTGAGTGAAAATTACAATATTTTAACGCCATTTAGGGCATTTGTAGCACATCTTCCCGATGATGAAGGCCTTAAAGCGATTTTAAATCCAAGGCCTGAGACTTTAATTGATATTTTAATTATTTTTTCGCACCTTCCAAGAGTAGAAAGGCTTCGTTTAAGGGCAGAATTAAAAGCACAAGAAGACGGGGGAGAAGAAAATTCAGGCCGATTTTTACGTGAACTAGAGAGCTTTGATGATGGATATATCAGGACATTAAATCATGTTTTAAAAAAGAAGGACCAAGCCGGTTTAAGAACAAGAGAAGCACGTGCACATTTAATAGGAAGGCGCCTAACGCCCTGTTTAGCGCTTTTAGCTGATGCTTTTAAGGTAGATGTTGATACAACAGAGAGTTATCAGTTAGCACTTGATTCACAAGAGAGCTCGGAGGGTTCAGATAGCTCGAAAGGGACAAGCATTTCTGTTCAAAATACAGGCGAATATCAAGTGGCCATGATTAACAGAGATAATCGTGCTTATGTACAAAAAGAAGCAGAGATAAATGCTGTGCAGGGTCAAGATGTATCGGTGAGTCATGATAAACCTTATTTTTATTGGTCTGTTTCCCCTTTGTTAGATGCCAGAAAAAGCTTCGGTCATAAAATTAATAAGTTACCACCAAGTGGTGACAAAATGGCAGGGATTGCAGAACTGATAGAAGAAGTAGCAGGACTCATTAATACGTACCGACACGTGTTACAAAATGAAGATTTTAAAATTTTTTTAACGACGTTAATTGCTGATGTACGTGAAGTGCAGCTTGAATTTAAAAAGATGTTTCAAAATGCTGATAAAGCCATTTCAAGAGATGAAAGTGTAGATGATCAACTCAGATGTAATCTCGTTGAAATTATAGATAAGTTAGGGGAGAGTTTGGAGGCGTTTGAGACAGCGGCCATAGGTGTTGCTAATGTGATTGCAGATCCAGATTTTGCAAGAAAAAAACGTGAAGAGTTTATGGCAAAACTTGATTTTATCGATGAAAAGTATTTTACGGTTTTTGGTAGAATCAGTGATATTAAGACTATTTTTTTCAAAAATAGGGGGTGCACTTATGCTCGACTTACAGGGGCACTCTTGTCGTCTGATTCACCCCGTCGGTCTCCATTACCAAGGTTTGACTCTGCAAAACATAAAGCCTCTCCATCTGAAGGAAGCCTGTTTAATGAGCCAAGGCAAGGGTTATCGTTAAACAATATTTCTGTAGGGAGTCTTGATAAACAACAAGAATTACAAGCGTTGTCTCTTATTAGCTTAATCGATGTTTGTTATGAATCAATTCCTTATTTACGAAAATCAGGTGCTAAAGGAACCTTTTTAAAGACTTTGAAGAAAACAATTGAAACGCGTAGTGAACAACGTTATTGGTTTACGGTGGCAGAGTTAAAAATGCATATTACAGACATTGTGACGATGATTATACAGGATCGAAAGAAGAAGTTTGGAGGAGTAAAATCAGAAAATGATAAGCATACCTTAACACAGGCTTTGATTCGGGCTGTAAAAGATAAAAAAGTGAATTTGGTATTGCCTATTGCAGAGATTTTTTTTGAAAATAAACCGTTATTAAAATTAACAAATGCCGATATGATTAATGGGTTTGCTTCGCCGCCTAAAGCTATATCATCTGCTCCCAGCTCATCAAGAAAGTACTTTAGGACAATTTCAAGAAGATTTTCGAGCCTACCATTTGATTTTCAATTAGATTCTTTTTCGTTAGGTGTGATGACTAAGGAAAAAGAGTTAGAAGCATTTTCGCTGATTGGTTTAATTGATGTCTGTCATGATTCAATGTCTTACTGGAGTCAATGGGGGCATAAAGGCAAATTATTACAAAGTTTAAAGAGGCGGGTTGAAAAACGTATTGAGCAGAATGACCCACTTACACCGGTTGATTTAAAACGTTATGTTCTTGATTTAGTACGGGTGGCTTCAAGTTATCGACAAACGTGGTTTGGATTTTTACAAGCAGAATATACGGGTGCAAAGTCAACGAAAGCTTTAATTAAAGCGGTACGAGATAAAAAAGTGAATTTAGTGTTACCGCTTGCCGACATTATTTTTGGGGATCGGGATTTGGATTTATCGAAATTGAGTGATGCTAACATTGCCAAGCGTTTTAGCACTTTGCGTGCATCAGAAGATTGGGAGTTTGCAGAAGATGAAATTTTGCAACAGAATTTTATGTGTTCTCAGTTTTAAAATAGAGCTCTTGCATAACTTCTCACCTTACGCACTTCAAATAACGCCGTCATTGCTGCATAGGTTACATAATTCGTTGATAAAGTACGGTACAATTTTGAAACTGTCGTTGCGAAAACTGCAAGCGTAGCGCCGCAGGATGAAGCAA
>JAHZKF010000097.1 GCA_022600575.1 Gammaproteobacteria bacterium
AGTGCTCCTAAAAGCACAAGCTTGAGTGTTAAAGAGAAAAAATACCAGCGTTTTTTTATGGTAGGTGATGCTCTGAAACTTGCAATTATACTGGGCCAATGTTTATTGGTTAAGCTGTTCGCAGCACATGTAGATGTAGTCACTCTGCAAAAAGAAATGGAAGAATGTCATATAGGTTGTTATAAAAATGTAAGAAACGTAGGGGAAACTCTCGCAATCCTGCAAGCAGAAATCAACCAAAAAGAATCGTTAAAAGTTCCCTCAATTTCTGTGTTTGACCAAAATACAGCGAATGAAGGTGAAAACCACTCGAACAGCGAAATCAATGGGGTCAGTCCGTAATGTCTCTTAAGGACCATATTCCTGGTAAAACCTAATCTTTTTTTAGTGATGAAATTTTAAAAGGTTTTGCCCTGAGAATTAAAAGCGGTGATCAATGGGGTCATAAAGCAAGAAGATCATGGTGTGTTATTGTGTATTGCTTATGACACGATACGGCATTGTTCTTCGCTTATCGTGATTGATGCAAGGTATATGCAGCAAGTTGCAGAAATCTTTTTGCCTTTTCACTTGCCAATGGGACTGCATGGACATTTTGAAAAGCCATGAACCTCAGCCTTGATTGACTCGTTAAGGTATCCATCTATTAAAGAGAAGAATTACATCAAGAAATTGATTTATTTTGATCTCTTTGTTAATATTGTGATCTTTATTTTTTAGGTGTCCTTATGGCTTCTTCATTATTTGATTATATTCAAGCAGTTTCATCTATTCCTCCTGAAATATTAGCAATAGAGCTCAAAAAAATAACGGATGCTTTATCGTTAACTTCGCCGATATTTCAAGATACGAAGAACTCGGAACATTATTTTGATGGATATAGGTGTTCAGATGAAGATATCGCTCGATATACACTTAAAAAATCAATTTTAGATAAATTATTTAATCGTAACACCAAAATTGCGCCACTTAACGAAAGAGCAATGCAAAAATGCTTGGGAATTGAGCATGTAAAAGAAATGGCGAAAGAGCAAAGAAAATTCTTTTTAATGCAGCATGCATTACTATTTTCTATCACTAAAATTGGTAATTGTTCTGAGCGAGGCGCTTATGCCGCGCTCTCATTGTTTAACCTCTTAAAAGAGAGTGGTATTAAAGTTGGACTGCAATCACTGAAGACAAAAGATCAATTTGTTGTGTGTTTGGGAAATGATGAGCGGGGATGGATGGTCTATGACCCTTTTACAAATCCACATATCGTCTTTGAATTCTCTTACTATGGGGCAGAGATGACGCCATATTTTGAAACACATTCACATTCTAAACAGCCTTTTAAAATGATGGTAACTCAGGGTGTTTATGATCAGTTTTTAGCTCAACATGATACAGCACAGGCTTATGTGGCCGAAAAATTACGTTCTGAAACACCAGAGAGACTAACATATGATGTTCATTTTTCTTACCATCTTGAGACGTTGGGTGTGACGATACCATCTCTAAGAGAAGCACATGAGCAATTATGCATGTTAGTTGATACTCCTACAGTTAGCTCAATATCAAATGATATGCCTTAAACTGTCGGATATTGGTGGGCCCACTAGGACTCGAACCTAGGACCAACGGATTATGAGTCCGCTGCTCTAACCAACTGAGCTATGGGCCCGAAAGCAAACTGATTATAAGCGTTCTTTGTCTGAAACGCCATGGTTATAACGCTTCAATTTTAGCCTGGTGATGTAATAGTTTTTCGCGTTCACGTTCGGCTTGTTCTAATTTACCTTGTTCTTTCTCAATGACGTCAGCAGGTGCTTTTGCCGTAAATTTTGGATTATTTAATTTATTTCCGGCGCGTGAAATATCTTCATTAAGTTTTTTGAGCGATTTTTCAAGACGAGCCAACTCGTCATCTTTTTGAATAAGACCTGCCATTGGAATGAGTAATTCGAGTTCTTCAACCATAGCTGATGCAGATACAGGTACAGGCGCATCAGGTTCGAGTAGGTGTATTTTTTCAATTTTGGCAAGCTTTGTAAGCGTTATATTATATTTCTCAAGCTTTGCTCGAGACTCGGGTGTAGCTTGACGAAAATAAAGAGGGATGTATTTAGCAGGGCTTATACCCATTTCGCTTCGAATAGTACGAATAGATTGTATAATCGATTGAAGCCAGGCCATTTCTGCTTCAAGCGGTAAATTAATGGCATTTTCTTCAACTTCAGGAAAACAAGCCAGCATGACGGTGTTACCACCTTCACTGGTGAGCTTGTTTAAGCGCTGAAAAATGGTTTCAGTAATAAATGGCATAATAGGATGAAGCATTTTTACAATATGGAACAGAACAGAAACCAAGGTTCGGCGTGTACCGCGCTTCATGGCACTTAAAGCTTGCGTGTCGTAAAGCACGGGTTTAGATAGCTCAAGGTACCAATCGCAATATTCATGCCAAACAAAATCATAGAGTGTATTGGCTAGTAAATCGAAGCGGTACTGCGCATAATATTGATGACAACGTGCAATAGTGTGTTGCATGCGTGAAAAAATCCAATGATCAGCATGGCTATATTGAAATGCTCCGTCTTCTAAATCACCATTTTCTGTTTCAGTGTGCATGAGCACATAGCGTGTGGCATTCCACAATTTGTTACAAAAATTTCGATAGCCTTCAACACGTGCCATATCAAATCGAATGGTGCGAGCGTTGGTAGCGAGCGCACAATAAGCAAAGCGCAGTGCATCGGTTCCAAAAGCGGGAATACCTTCGGGAAATTCTTTTTTTGTACTGTCAATAATGCGTTTTTGTGTTGATTGAAGCAGGTGATTGGCAGAACGTTTTTCGATTAAGTCTTTCAGTTCAATTCCATTAATAATATCCATTGGGTCAAGCACGTTGCCTTTGGATTTTGACATTTTTTTACCTTCATGATCGGCAATTAAGCCAGTCACAAACACGTCACTAAAGGGTACTTTCCCGGTAAACTTAAGGCTCATCATAATCATGCGAGCCACCCAGAAAAATAAAATATCAAACCCTGTAATCAAGCTTTGGGTTGGAAAAAATGTTTTAAAATCAGGTGTTTTCTCAGGCCAGCCGAGTGTTACAAAAGGCCAAAGGGAAGAAGAGAACCATGTGTCGAGTACATCTTCGTCTTGCTTTAAAACCAGGTCGTCAGCAAGTTTGTGCTTGAAACGAACGTCTTTTTCACTGTAGCCAACGTATATGTGTCCTTGATTGTCATACCAAGCAGGAATACGGTGTCCCCACCAAAGTTGGCGACTAATACACCAGTCTTCAATGTTTTCCATCCAATGGTTATAGGTTTTTGTCCAGTGCTCTGGCATGAAACGGACTTTATTATTCTTGACGGCATCAATGGCGGGTTTTGCCAAAGGTTCCATATGAACATACCATTGATCAGTTAATAGTGGTTCGATGATGGCATTGGATTTTTCGCCACGTGGAATGTTTAATTGATGTGGCTCTATTTTTTCGAGTAAATCTGCTTTTTTAAGATCTTCGATGATTTTTTCGCGAGCAACAAATCGGTCCATGCCTTGATAAGCAAGCGGGGCATGTCGGTTAATACTACCTTTTTTGGTTAAAATAGTATGCTGAGGTAGGTCGTGGCGCTTGCCCACTTCATAATCATTGAAGTCATGAGCAGGTGTGATTTTGACACAACCGCTTCCGAAATCTTGTTCAACATATTCATCGGCAATAATCGGTATGGTACGTTCGCAAAGTGGCAGGTGAACGTGTTTTCCGATGAGTTTTTGATAACGCTTGTCTTCAGGATGCACTGCAATAGCCGCATCGCCAAGTAAGGTTTCGGGACGCGTGGTTGCAATGGTTACAAACTGTTCTGAGTCGACAATAGGATATTTAATATGCCACAAAAATCCTGCTTCTTCTTCGGTAATGACTTCAAGATCAGAAACCGCGGTTCCAAGTTTAGGATCCCAGTTGACCAGGCGGTTACCGCGATAAATTAACCCTTCATCATGTAGTTGAATAAAAACTTTATTGACGGCTTTAGAGAAACCCTCGTCCATGGTAAAACGTGTTTTAGACCAATCAACAGAGCAACCCATGTGTCGCATTTGTTTGGTGATGGTGTTGCCTGACTCTTCTTTCCATTGCCATACGCGTTTAAGAAAAGCTTCACGTCCCATTTCTTTACGAGATAAATTTTCAGCTTGTAATTGTTTTTCGACAACCAGTTGTGTTGAGATACCAGCATGATCAACACCGGGTTGCCAGAGCGTTTTTTTACCTGACATACGTTGGTAACGAATCATGGCATCCATTAACGTATCTTGAAAGCCGTGCCCCATATGTAAGGTACCCGTGACATTGGGTGGGGGGAGCATCATGCAATAAGATGTGCCTGTGCCACGTGGACTAAAGTAATCGTGGCTTTCCCAAGTTTGGTAACAGGCATGCTCAATGGCTTCAGGAGCGTATGTCTTGTCCACGGTTAAACCCTAATGCTGATAATTAAAGTGCCGTATTCTATCATAAGCCGTTTGCTGAATCACGGTCTTTGGTGTTTATTTTGCAGGCATGGCCCGTAAAAAAACTGTTAAGTCTAAGATTCTTTCTAGGTTTTTAGTCTGGACAAGTGTTATTAAAATCTGCTTATAATCCAGTACGTTTTCAGAGGTGTAAGTAGGATATTTATGCAGTCAAAGCGTGTCTTCGGTGGAATGCTGATGATTTTAGGGACCTGTGTTGGGGCAGGTATGCTTGCTATTCCGATTGTAAGTGCGCATGAATCTTTCCGATTAAGTGCCTTACTTTTAATTGCAGCATGGTTTTGTATGACCATTGGGGCATTTGCGGTTTTAGAAGTTAATTTGTGGTTTAAGCCAGGTAGTAATTTAGTCAGTATGGCTGAAGGTACACTCGGTGCATGGGGTAAAATGGTAACGAGCTTACTCTACCTATTGCTGATGTATAGTCTGATTTGTGCTTATCTTTCGAGTGCCAGTGGGGTACTTGAAACGTTTCTAGATGCTATACATCTTGATGTGTCACGGACGATTTCAACGCTGATTACCTTATTTGTACTGGGTAGCGTTGTTTATGCTGGTATGGGCGCTGTTGATGTCGCAAATCGCTTGTTTATGACCATTAAGCTTTTCATCTTTGTCTTAATTGTTGCGGTATTGGCACCTCAAATTCAGGTGGAGCAATTGCTGAGAGGCGATTTCATGATACGAAACAGTGCTTTCATTGTCATGGTGACTTCATTTGGTTATGCCACCATTTTGCCGACCCTACGTGAATATTTAAGTTCTGATAGAAAAGCACTTAAATTTATTGTGTTGGTTGGTAGCTTGGTTCCATTTGTTATTTTCTTGGTTTGGCTTTGTATTGTTCAAGGAGTATTGCCACGTGAGGGAGAGCATGGATTAATTGCGATGGCAGCATCGGATAATTCAAGTTCACGTTTAATGCTCGCTATTACCAAGGTGGCTGAATATGCTTGGATGAAATACGTTGCCAGCATTTTTGTGTCGGTGTATGTCTTAACATCATTTTTGTCTGTATCGATTAGCTTGGCTGATTTTATTGCCGATGGGCTTAAAAAGACAAAGCAAGGTAAAGACAGTGTATTGATTCATGTGCTTTGTTTTTTGCCACCGCTTTTAATCGTGCTATTAAAACCAGGTATTTTTATTACAGCTTTGGCTTATGCTGGAGTTTGGTGTATTGCGCTTTTGGTCATTTTGCCTTTGTTGATGTTGTATAGCGGGCGGTATAAGAATGCGTTATCAGATCATCATATACTCCCTGGTGGGCGCTGGTTTGTGTCGGTGATGATTTTAATTGCGAGTGCATTTTTATTGGTTCAGTTTAAATAAATCATAGAACAGGATGTTTAGGGTATGAAATTAGAGCAGCAATGTGTGGTGGTTACCGGTGGTGCGTCTGGTATGGGGCGTGCGTCCGTTGAGTTACTTCGAGCACGTGGTGCTGAGGTAATGGTGTGGGATTTGCAGGTAGAATCCAATGATACGCATGCTATTGCTTGTGATGTACGTTCTGCAGAATCAGTTGAGGCGGCACTGTTACAAACCATTGAGCGTATGGGTGTACCTCGGGTGTGTTTGCAATGCGCAGGAATTGCTCCTGCTGCACGTATGGTTGGTCGAAAAGGGGTGATGCCGCTTGATGCATTTCAAAAGGTTATTGATGTGAATCTAGTTGGTACGTTTAACGTGATGCGCGTATTAGCAGAAGCCATGATGAAAGCACCTGAAGCACTTGATGGTGAAGAGCAGGGGGTGATGATTAACACGGCTTCTATTGCAGCGTACGAAGGCCAGATTGGCCAAACCGCTTACAGTGCTTCTAAAGGTGGGATTGTATCAATGACATTGCCTGCAGCACGTGAGTTAGCGCAATATGGTATTCGGGTAAATACAATTGCACCGGGCTTGATTGCAACACCATTGCTTTTAAATATGCCAGAAGAAGTTCAACAAAGCTTAGCTGACACGGTACTGTTTCCGAAGCGTTTGGGTAAACCAGAAGAGTTTGCAGCGCTTGCAGTGCATATCATTGAAAATACTTTTATTAATGGTGAGGTGATTCGCTTAGATGGGGCACTTAGGATGGCACCACGTTAAGGCAGTTTCTATCGAATGCGGAATGATTTAATGGATGGTAAGTTAATTTAAAAGGGGTTTTATTCGGCTCATCCCATGTTGCTTGCATAAACTGAAGCAACCCATGTGCGAGGAATTGATCGGCCAATGATGAAGGATGTGCACGATTCCAAAATAAATATGCATAATGACTGTCATTGGCATCACAATTGATGGGTGAGCCATTTGAAGTTAAATATTCGCTATTTTCATCACATTGACGTCCTAAAGTTGTTTTAAATAAATCACTATGTGCTTGTGCTTCAAATTGGGCATAAGTGTCATAGAGATTTAAATGAATATCTGGGTATTCTTGATCTAGCGCTTCTAAACGCTTTGATAGTTGATGATTATAGACCTTAGTTAATTGTTCAGCAGCGAACCTCATCGCTGTATTGTTGTATATTTTGGGTAATAGCCCTAAATTATACATATTCATCACATAAATATGTTTTACTTCTGGCGTTTGTATTATTTGCTTAAGACCTATTGCAACATTATCAGCTATACCACCTGCTAATGTTTGGATGGCATCCCACATTTCATTTGGACTTAGTGATTGAACTTTTTCAAATGCAAAAGCAATATCATTGGCGCCAATCATGATAATAATCGCTGTGTTATGATTTACTGTAATTTTTTTTTGTTGTAAATCATTGTTAAATAGTTCTAATTGTTTTTGAAATCCCGGCACTTTTACCTCATTCATGTTGATTATATCTTGTGGTTCATCACGATAGGTTTGTTGGGTTTTGTAGATTGATTCGCGATTACACTTACTTTGATGACCATAATCTTGGTCATGACAATCATTGGTTGTTAGCGCACTATAATAGGCATAATTGACTGAGGTAGTTGGGCTTTTATCATGGTTATAAAATGTAATCCAAGGGGTGATATTATCATCATCTATGAGGTTCGTTAGTTTAGCTTCATGTAAGAGGTATTGTGTCCAGTTAATGGCTCGAAATTTACGAGTAGCACCATCTAATGTTTTTTGTGTGGGAAGATAGTCGTTTGTATTGACATCAGGATAGCTTAAAACAACATTTGGTAAGCCTGGAATAGCGTAGTGATTGGTTTGGGTTAAATTAATTGGATTTCGAACGGGTAGATAAATATGTTGTGATATTTTATCTGTACTTGGATATAGGCGCGTAGCACTCTCAGGAAAATTACCAATATCTGACAGGCTGTCCCCAAATACAATAATATTATTAATCATTGCGTTGACAGTGAGTGGTATTGATAAAAAAACAAAGATTAAACTGATAGATAGCTTGGATATATTAATGCGCATACTGTGTTTTCTTGTAGATACAAAGGAGTTGTTAGTCGCGTATATTAAATGGTTTTTTAATGAATGACGAGGTGATTAGTCTGGATGACGTCACGTTAGTTTGTATGAGCAAAAAAGGGCTCGATTAACTCAGCTTTAATACCACCACTGTCAGCAAGATTGCATTGATGAAAAAAAGTGCGTGCTTGCAAATCACTTTGGCGCTCGCCAGAAAATAGGTATGGATAATGTGGGCGTTCTTTTGGAGCGCTTTCTTCTGGTATTGGTTTGCTGTCTTTGAGCAAAGCTTTCACGTTTTCTATGGTTTCAGTTGTTACTTTTTTGGCCATCAAACCATGGTAGATGTCTTTGTAGGCATTGCTTTGATAATTACGTTTTAGCCTAAATTCATCCATGCACCATGTGTACAGTGTGAAAGGATTAGCAAAACTTGTTGATGTGAGCGCATGCATGAATGACGCTTCTTTTTTGATTTCAGCAATTCTCGTTTTGCAGTGTTCGGTGAGTTTTTTAAATACTTCAATAGATACATCAAATTTTTTGGCTTGTTCTAAAACAAAAGCTTCTTGTGCTTTTGGTGTGCGAGCCATGTTATAGCCATCGGCATTTGAATGGCCATATCGACAGTAAAAGTAGAACCTTAAGACTTGTTTTGCAACAATTGCGCCAGCAAATGCACCACTAACAGCCGTAATAAACACGGCATTAGCGATAAGAGGAATAGCCGTAGCGGGTAAGCTAAAGCCAACGATAAATCCAATGGCGAGTCCTGTACTAATGCCGAACACGGATGTCACTTTTTTTGTTTTATCGGCAATCATCGCGCCAAGTACACCACCTAAAAAAAGACAAATAGGTGAGCATCCAGTGCCAACTACAAACGCTGCAGCACCAAGCATGAAAGCAGGATTATGGGCAAAGATAAAAAAGGCTAATAAAGCACCAGCAATGGTTGCAAGCGTAATGCTGGTGAGCATGACGATGGATTTTAATTTTTTGCGCCCATTGGAAAGGTTATTTGCAGCGCGAATAAATTTGATAAACGGTGCGAGCGGTAAATCATCAAAAGCAAAGCCAGCTGTAAAAATCAGTGCCCACGCGATTGGCATGAGGCCAAATAAGTATAGTGCGCCAAAAAAAAGACCTGAGCCTAATGTAAATAAAGGTCGAATAGGAAAGAAAAAGCGTTTATGCTTTTCAGTCGCATAGCGGTCGGTAATTTTTTGACGGTCTGAAGCCACAGAAGCATCTCAAAAGTAATATAATGCTGATTATACTAACACAATAAGAACTAACTGTATATTATTTATGCTATTTCAGGCTGTTTGATTGCTCTTTTGTTTTGCTTTGCAAGTGTTTGTGCTTCAAGTAAGGCTGCTGCAATGCGTTCACTGCTAGTAGAAAACGTATTGTTTTCAATGGCTTGCTTGAGTTTTTTGAGTTTTTCTTGATGCTTATCAAGTGATTCTTTGCTCATGTGTATTTTCCTTAATAAAACATGAAGTACGATGAAAGCGACAGCTTATTATAAACATATAATGATTAAGGATGGTAGCTCATCAATAAAATTGGAATTATATGACCTTAAAGACTATATTTTAGTTAAGTAAACTAAAAATGAGTCTTTGTTATGAGTAAGGGAAAAAAAAGGAAAAAGCAGAGTGATTACAATCAGCTCATTCATGCGGTATTAGAGCTTCGTTATCAAGACTTGGCTGACAATATTCGAGCAGCTAAAGAGGGGCGTTTAGATTTAGAAGGCTTGCAGCAATTACAAGAAGCACTGGAGGCGCCTGTTGCATTATCAAATATTACACCGGTTACAATAGCGGATTGTCATCCGTCTACAGGGAAATATAAAAAGGCGTTACCCAAAGGGTATTTGGGCGATGTTAAAGGGATTAGGCAAGCTAATGGGGGAGCAGCGCTAAGCAGTTGGTTAGCAGAAAAAGAGACCATTGCATCGTTTAACCAAAAACCCAAAAAAGTGATTCAAGCAATAAAAGCAAAATGTGAAGAACACTATCTTCATCCAGCAGAACACATAGCCACTTTTTTTCATCAGCAAAAACAAAATTTAGATTTAGAGGCAGTGGGTGATTATATTAGTGGCCCAGATCTTGAAAATCAGGCGGTGCTCAAGTATTTTACTCGCCAGACTGATTTAAAAGGGCAGAGTTTCACGGAAAGTTTAAGATTTTTTTTAAAAACATTTAAATTACCAGGAGAAGCTCAAAAAATTGACAGATTAGTCAAGAGTTTTAGTGAGGCTTATTGTGAGCAAAATCCAGGTGGTCATATTGCTAATCAAGATGCGGGATATCTTTTAGCATTTCAAACTATTATGTTGAATACCGATTTGCATAATCCCAGTATAGCGGCAACAAAGAAAATGAGTTTTGATAGCCTTAAGAATAACCTAAAAGGTTGTAATAATGGTGCAAATTTTGATGAAACGTTTTTGAAAGATATTTATGACGATATCAAAGCGCATCCTTTTGAATTGAATTTTATTAAAGTAAGCCCCGGATATGAGTTAGTTTCTCCAACACTTCATCAGCATGTTTCTTTTAAGAAACTCGACTCGCTGCTTAAGTCACCTAAAGTTGGTTTGCAAACGGTTTTTCATGGCGTCAGTGATAAGCTTCAAGTGTCTATTGATAAGCCAAAATCATGGTTAAATATTTTCACAGGATATAACGGAACGATAACGCTTACTAAAAATGAGGTGGCGTTAGCTACGATTCAGGTGTATAGCCCCAGTTTTTTTTCAAGGTGGTTATTTGGAGAGAGTGCCAAAATTATCGTACAACCCGTTTGTAATGATGGCAAAGTGAGTCAGGAAGCCATTGATTTAGCAGCAAAAGTAGCTGCTAGCTTTTCACCACTCGCTCCGAGCGTTAAGGCAACCTATGATTATTTAGAAAAGGATTTACAAAGTGCTTACGATAAGGAGTGTAAACCGGTTTCAGTATCTCAGAGTCATCATAGCTTGTGGGATACAACGGCTGCTAAAGATGGGCAACCCGTTCAAGAAGATCAAGATAAAACAGAAGAACCAAAGAAAAAGTAGCCAGGTTTGTCATTAAAGTGGTGGAGGCGGCGGGAATTGAACCCGCGTCCGCAAATCCGCTGCCATCAGTTCTACATGCTTAGCCGTGTCATTTGTTTTTAGTCAAAAGCGCTCCGACGGGCAGGATAGTTTTTGACGATTCCCTAAGTTTCACTTTTTAAAGTGGGACACTCTAAAAAGCTAACTTATCTCTTTTGACCGTTGAGGCGATACCGATAAGTGAGCTCGGTCAACGGGGTGCTGGTTTTATGGCAGCACACGGTGGAATAAAAAACAATTACTTATGCAGCAATTGCTTCGTCTTCCCATTTTGCGTCATTTGCATTTATGTTTACTTGAGATTAGTTTACGAGGATTCTCAACCTCGGCATGCCCTTCAGGTTTTGTAACCCACGTCGAAACCAGGTCACCCCCATTTTGGTACACTTTCATTATATCATAAAATACGAATTAATTGCATATATACCTATCGCTAATGGAGTTGCGAATTTAAGTTGGATATGATCAAATACGTCGGATGGACAGACGACTTACAGCACAAGAATGTGCACACCTGAAAAAGTGTCATAAAAAAGAACGCGATAAGCGTATTTGTGATCG
>JAHZKF010000098.1 GCA_022600575.1 Gammaproteobacteria bacterium
ATTGGCCTATAAGGTTACTATTTAAACTCGGTGAAATAAAAAGTACGGTTCTCATTCGACTGTTTAATAAGAGCATGTGTTGTCATGACTGGATTTTTTTGTCCAAAACTTGACAACACACATAGCAGAAGGTGCCCGATAGGGCGGATGAGGGTAAATTGTGTTAGAAAAGACAAAAAATTAAGCTTCAGCTGGACTCGCTTTTGCTTTATTTTTATTTCTATTTTTTTTCGTTTCTTTTTTAGAAATGGTGGGCGTGTCTTTTGGGGCACTAGATGCGGCCAGTGCCTCTTCTGGCATGGTGATGTTCAGTTCTAATACGGCCGTGTTATCTTTCATGTGGTCAATGTTAACCATAACTTGATTAGGATCAATCGGGACGTACTTAGCAATCACCTCGATGATTTCTTTTTGTAGTTTAGGTAAATAATCAGGTGTTGTGCGCTGTGAACGTTCATGAGAAATAATAATCTGTAAACGCTCTTTTGCAATCGATGCTGATTGATTGTTACGTTTTCGAAGATAATCAAAAATACTCATGCAATCGCTCCCTCTGGGTTTTTAGAAAATAACCGACGCAAAATTCCTTTTCGCTCGGTTTGTAGAAATCGCATAGGGCGCTCTTCGCCAAGAAAACGTGCAATGGCATCTTGATAAGCGTGCCCTGCGTCACTGTCTTTATCGAGTACAACGGGGGTGCCTGTGTTTGACGCTTTAAGAACGGCTTTAGACTCAGGAATAATACCAATAAGCGGAATAGCCAAAATATCTTTTACATCGTCTACAGAAAGCATGTCACCGTTGGTTACACGCTCAGGATCGTAGCGTGTGAGCAACAAATGTTCTTTAACAGGGGGGCGGCCATCAATGGCACGTTTTGTTTTGCTTGCCAAAATACCTAAAATACGGTCTGAATCTCGCACAGAAGAGACTTCAGGGTTTGTGACCACAATGGCATGATCGGCAAAGTGCATGGCCATGAGTGCGCCAGCTTCAATCCCTGCAGGTGAGTCACACACAATGTATTCAAACATTTCTGAAAGTTCTTTAAAGGTACGTTCAACGCCTTCCATGGTTAAGGCGTCTTTATCGCGTGTTTGAGAAGCGGGTAAAATATATAAGTCAGGAAGACGTTTGTCTTTGACTAAGGCTTGTTTTAACGTAGCATCACCATTAATAACATTCACAAAGTCATATACAACGCGTCGTTCGCATCCCATGACTAAGTCAAGATTTCTAAGCCCAATGTCAAAATCAACGACAACTGTCTTATGGCCTCGCATAGCGAGAGCAGATGAAATAGCAGCAGAAGAAGTCGTTTTACCGACGCCTCCCTTCCCGGATGTCACCACAATGATGTTAGCCAAGGTGAGTTCCTTTTTTATTATTAATTTGAAAAATTACTTTTAGTGTACACGGGAAGCAACCGAACAGCAATTACTCGAAATGTAAAAAAGGCTTTATATTTTGAGTGATTTGCTTGTTGTTTTTTATGAGTGTTATTCCTTGGCCTGTTTGAAATTTTCCGATGCATTTTAAGTCATATTTAAACTGGTTTTTAAACTGCTTTGTAAGCGATGGATAGGCTTCAGATGTGACGCTGAACATTAAAGCGTAATCCTCTCCGCCTGTAAGCTGGATTGTCATCGAATCAAGTTTTAATGCTTCACAGGCTGACTTAAACTCAGTATCTGGTGTGAGTGAATCAAGGTTGAGATCACAGGCAACGCTTGAGGCGTCACATAAGCGTTCTAAATCAATAAATAATCCGTCTGAGATATCCATCATACTGGTAATGGCTTTTTGCTTAGCGAGCCACGCCCCTTCAGTAAGCCGTGCATTGGGGTTTAAAAAACGATGTTTATAGTTTAAAAAAAGAGGTTGTTCTTGTTCAAGTGCTGTAAAACCAAGGTGCGCCTCTCCAGGGTTACCTGCTACACAGAGTAAATTACCTGGTTTTGTGTTTTTTCTGAATTTAATCTCTTCTGTTTTAGCCATACCAATGGCGGTGATACTGATTAATAGTTGTTGTGTTGAACGCGTGGTGTCGCCACCAATTAAAATAACGGAAGCTTTTCTGCAGGCAGCTGAGAATGCTTCTAAAAAAGCAGCGGTTTGAGCTTCAAAATGTTTAGGAATAGATAATCCTAAAAGCACAAACTGAGGTCTTGCTCCCATTGCAGCCAAATCACTTAAATTAACATGTAGCGCTTTATGTGCAAGGCTCTTTGCACCTTGATAGCGCAGTCGAAAATGGGTATCTTCAACCAGTAAATCTTTGCTGATGACGTAGCTTTCTGTTTGGTTTAGAGGAATACAGGCCGCATCATCACCGATTTTTTCTGGGAAGTGTGTTTTAAGTGTATGGATAATATCTGATTCAGTGAGCATAAGGTGTGTGATGAAAATATTAGAAACAGATAGGCTTATTTTGCGAACCTTTAAAGAAGCCGATCTTGACGGAATGCTTGAAATTAATCAAGACCCACAGGTTATGAAGCATTTTCCGAACCTTGTTGATAAAGCAGGTACAAAAACTTTAATTGATAAAATTAATCAGCATTATCTGGATTATGGATATACGCTTTATGCCGTTGAGTTGAAATCAACAAGAGCGTTTATTGGGTTTGTTGGATTGCTTAAACCCAGTTTTGAGGCACATTTTACAC
>JAHZKF010000099.1 GCA_022600575.1 Gammaproteobacteria bacterium
AATTTGCTTTACTTAAAGGAGGTCCAGATTCATAAATACGAACAAGCATGGCATAATCTTCTGGTTCTATCTTACAAACGCCACTTCGAATTAAATTATAAATCAACTTAATTGCATTCGCGTGCAAATCTCCCATCGTAGCTTGTGTTATCGGCAAGCCACTATACGGTTCAGGACAACTCCTCAAATCAACATCAATTTGATCAATACGCTTAACCATATGAGCACTCCCCCACTAAAACCAACCCCAACTTTTTCGTTTTAATTTGGCCTCACAACTTTTCAATTGCACATCGTAAATATGTGCGCGCGTTCGGACTTTTCGGGCCACTTGAACCAACCAACGTTTACGACGATAAGTACCGCGTTGATAACCGCCAACGCCTTCATGATAAGCTAAGTAAAGTGCCATTGGGTCTTGATACGAAATACCAGCGCGCTGATGGGCTTGATTGGCATACCAACCAATAAAATCAACTCCATCTGCAAAGTTAGTCCGTGATGCAAACATGCGTCCTGTTGCGCGCTTATACCGACTCCAAGTCATATCGAGCGCTTGTGTATATCCATACGCACTCGATGGCCTGGTCCATGGAATCACCCCCAATAATTTAGTACGTTCAGGTTTTGCGCGTGAACGAAATTTTGATTCTTGGTGAATAATCGCCATTTGCGTTGCGACCGGTACGTGCCAGCGCTTTTCAACCACTTTAGTGTCTTGGTACCAATCAGGATTTTGCTTAAAGATGCTACAAATATGATTCACGTTTCGGGGTGGTACTGTTGCACACCCCAATAAATTAAGCGTTAACACACATACAATCAAGTAAGCAGCTTTCACGCATAACATCCTTATTGATGACATCCTCTAGGCTTTATTACTAGCATATATATTTTCAAACGAACAGCTATATGCTACCGATATCCGCTGATTTCCCATTCCTCTTGTCTTAATTCAGCTGTATGTTCAACTTGTAATTGTTCAGCAAGTAATTGCCCTGCTTGCAGCACCACTCCCATCATCAAGTTTTTAATCAAATCTTCATCCGCCTTCAAAACAACTCTCTTGCATGAATCATAAAACGTTTTCAGTGCCGTTAAATTCATTTTATCGATTCGAGGCACACGCGGATCAACCAATGCTTGAACCATAGCATCACTCATGCCTTCGGCTTTAAGCTCTGCTGCCCTACGTTCAAGCGGTGCAATTTGGCTTTCAATAAATTTACCCTCGAAAGCAATTCCCCCCGAACTAAAAAACCTCCTACTCACAATGTCTGCAATACCATATTGTTCAAAAGCATCATCAAAGAACTGAGCAAAATCATCCGATGCATCTGAATATTGCTGTCGACAGGCCGCAATAAAAGCATATAAATTAACTTGGTCATGATTACCTTCAGGAAGAAACTCCGGCGGCATAGACAAATGTGGTATAAAACTTGTAAAAAAAGCTTGTTGATTAACGGCTACAAAAAAAGCTTCCTCACTACCAAATAAAGCTTCATCTTCCGCCGTATAATAAGGCCTTAAAACCATTTCAGAAAAATAATGAGTGAAAATTGACTCAAAAAATGCTGAAATCATCTGCATGCCATGACAATGCTTTCGAACCAAAGGCATGGTTGCAAGCGCTTGGTCTCGCGCCTGATCAATCACATTTATCAGTACAGCTCCTGGCATTTTATCATGTTTACCCAACTCTTTTGCAACTTGTGTTATTTCATCAATCAAGGTTTGATTAGATGGGTCATGAGCACGCTCAAAATCAATATTATTTTTGACTTCTTCTAAAATCGGTTGAAGATCAATTAAATCCATCGATTTTGGCACAACTTCCCCGCTAAAATCACCCATCAAGACCGTGGTCCCCCCTACAATCATCTGATGTGTCATTAACTGAATTAATTTTCTAACATTATTTTGTTCATGGCTTGCCGTTACACCCCCTAACGGTATTCTTAATCCTTTCAGTAACTGCTCACAAACAAAGGCTGCCGTTGCCTCTTCATTACTTTCATAAGCTGAATCAGCATTTTCATTATTTTTTTGAACATAATCATGTAAAACAGCAATACAGCTTGTAATATCACGTAAAAATTGATGTGTTTCTGTATCGTCTTGCCATATCCCACGGGCTTTAAGTGCACGCATGGTTCGCTTTTCAATTTCTAGCGCATGGGGTAATGAATGATGCAATTGTCGACGTGACGTTGCTAAAGCGGGTAATTCTAAAGCATGTGTCTGAGATACCTCTTTAATGATGACTTGCGTATTTCCTAGGACCATGCCTTCTCTTAAACAATCCTCTAACGCAATTAGACAGTCCACAGGTAAGACCCTTTGCAAATAAATTGCTTTAACACTTTGACTTAAGTGATGTGGCTGTAAGTTGATATGATCAACATTTCGTATTTTCAAGATTGAAGTCTTAAATACACTCAGTGCATCCCCACTAAGAAGTGGCGTATTTATTCTTCTGAAAAAAGCCTTAGCGTGCTCTTTAAGTGCATCAAAATCAAACCCTAATTCTTGGGCAATCGTTTGTTCTGCTCCATGGCCAAAAAAGGTTCTTTCTGAAGAAGTAACTGGACTTGTATTCGCCCGTTTTTCTTCTGTACCTAGCACTTCAGCATCAAGCTCTTTTACATTAATCGTTAATGTTTTTTCTTGACGTGCAGCCGCTTTTGGCTGCTGCTTACCGTGTCCACCACCCATATGATTCACCCACAATAATTAAATAAAAATCGTGTCATAAATGAGTAGAAAGCAAACTTACCATCAAAAGCAAACACGTACCAAACAAAATACTCCTTACAAAAACGTCCATGCCTCAAAGTAATTTAATATAACATAAAACTCAAATCCTTTTTATCTCACACCCAAAACCGGCATTTCTGTTGGATCAGCTTCATTCACCGCTCTTTCTTCTGCTTCACGCGACAACGACTGCAAACGAACCGCTAACACTTGTCCCGCTTGAAGCACAACCGCCATTAACAATTCTTTACACAGTGCTTTTTGGTTAACGGGTGAAGAGGTGTCAAAGAACGTTTTTAATCCTGTTAAATTAGCTCCGTCTTTTAGCGGAACTGTTGCATCAACAAACCGATGCACTTCCGATGTATCAACACCTTCCGAACGCAAATCACTCTCTCTTGTTTCAAGTGGCCCTATTTGCGTTGCACTGAACGATCGTTCACGTTTTATACCTGTAAAAAACACATTATGCAGCACTGTCATCATATTGCACTCTTCAAAAGCTGCTTCAAATACTGCCGAAAATTCAGTAGCATCAGGTAACGTCGAATAACTCTCGCGACATCTATCAATAAATTGATACAACTTTATTTGATTCTCATTATCTGCTGCAAGGAATTCTGCAGGCATAGAAATATGTGGTGCAATGTGCGTACAAAAAGTTTGTTGATTCACAGCCTTAAAAAAACCGTTCTCATCACCACACAATTCAGCATCTTTTTCCGTATAATATGTTCTAAGCAATGCCTCATCATCATAGTAAGGTGTAAAATAAGTACTTGAGAAAAAAGCTTTAAGCCTGGACGCACCGTGTGGACAATTCGCTTGAACCAAAGGCACTGTGGCAAGACTCACATCCCGAGCTTGCTCAACCATATTAACTAAAACAGCACCTGGCGTTTTATCATTCACACCAATGGCTTTTGAAACATTATTAAGCTCATGTAACAGCGTTTGATTAGAACTATCTACAATAATACCCGCATTTTCTGTCATACTTTTTTCCAAAACAGGTATGAAGTCAATGAGATCTATCGATGTTGTCATATTGCTATCAAAAAGCACTGTTGTTCCACCAACTATCATTCGATGTGCCATTAATTCAATTATTTTTTTAACATTATCTTGTGCTGATGAAGCATTTGTCTCAGGAATACCAAGCACGCTTACAAGCCAATCTGAAACTTGAGCAGCTGTTGCTTCTTCATTACTTTCGTACTGAGATTTATCGCTAATTTTTTGAACATAATCATGTAATAAAACGATACAACTGGTGATTGATAATAAAAATTTATCTCGCTCTGTATCAGCTTGCCATATACCTAATTCTTTAAGCAGCCTCATGGTTCGATGTTCAATTTCTAACGCATGGGGTAATGAATGATGTAATTGTCGGCGTAGCTTCGCTAAATCAGGTAATTTTAGAGCATTTGTATTGGATACATCATGAATGACTTCTTCAAAATTAACTGGTATAACACCCAAATCAAGATAAGTTTCAAATAAAATTGAGCAACGCTCAGGTAAGGCTCTTTGTAATTCAATTGATCTAACAGCAGCATTTAGGTGCTTAGGTTGTAAATTGATCCCTTCTGCTCGTCTTGCTGCTACCCACTCTTTCAGTGCTGTCAGCATTTTTCTATACTTTTCAAGAGATACAAGCCCTGCTTGATATGCTGCAGCCGCCTCTAGCGTTTCTTTATGCTCCGAAATAACATTAAATGCTTCGCCATATTTAGCCATAGCCTCAGCTGAACTTTCGTGCTCATACTGTTTTATTTCAGCACATGCAGCTTGGTATTGGGTATCATCTACAGGTACTTCTCCACGCACCTTAAGGTCTTGGAGTTCTTTTTCACTGACTGGTGGCATATTAATATGTTCGAGAAAAGCTTTTGCATGCAGCTTAAGTGCCCTAAATTCAAATCCAAGTTCCTCAGCAAGCGCTTCACCCAATCGCCCTCCAAAAAAAACTTGCCTGTTTGATGAAGTTGGTGTTGTAGGGAATGAATTCAATGGCGAATATCCCCCCCCTCTTACTGGTATTTTTTCTGAGTTTTCTACTGAAACGCCATGCCCCATTGTATTCACCTACAATCAATTAATAAAAGTCGTATTCTAATATGAATATAAAGCAGGCTTACCATAAAGAAACGAACACGTTATCAAACAGAATATTTCTCAAAAACATCCATGTTTTATAACGATTCGATTTGATATTAAAATGTATTTCAAATGTAATCATGCAACGAATAAGAAGAATTATACAGTATTAGCTTATGTCTTCAAACCTGAGTTAATCTTAAGCATTCAACCCTGCGGCTAAACGCAGTCCTTCAAGGACTAAATCGGGTAATAAATGATCGTAAATATTTTCTTTTTCAAACAAAACTGCAAACCCTCCTGTTGCAAGCACCAATACTTCTTCTTCAGGAAAAATCTGTGTTTTAACACGCTCTATCACTTCTTTAACAGCGCCAAGCGCACCAAAATAAATGCCTGATTGAATACTCTCAACCGTTGAGCGCCCCACAACTTGTTCTACACGTACAATATCAACTGCTGGTAATTTAGCAGTGTTATGTGACAACGCATCCATCGACAACTTAAGCCCTGGCAAAATAGCCCCCCCTAAATATGATTTTTTAGCATCCACGACACAAAATGTCGTAGCTGTCCCAAAATCTATCATAATCAAAGGCTTACCCGGAAATCGATGGGTTGCTCCAATCGCATCAGCAATTCTATCTGCTCCGACCTCAACTGGATTTCGGTATTTAATATTAAGTCCTGTTTTAACGCCTGCTTGCAGAAAAAAAGGATCAATCGAAAAGTATTTAATACATGCTGACCGCAACGAATAATCAAGTTGCGGCACAACAGAACCAATTGAAATATGTGTGATTTTTTCAGGATCACAATTATTTTCTCGCAGAACTTGCTTTAAAAAAAGCCCTAACTCATCTGAAGTACTCTCTTTAGATGCATGACGAAACCGAAGACTTATTTTATCCCCTTCAAACACACCACCGTATACATGCGAGTTTCCGACATCCAGACAAAGCATCATGATGAAGCATCTCCTGCCGCACGCACTCGAATACGTTCTAAAGCTATCTCAAGCCTTTTCAGTACGCGCGTTTTACCAATCATAACAAGGGTCACATCAATTGCCGGGGACTGACTCCCACCCGTAATCGCAACACGTAGGGGCTGTGCAATTTTACCCATTCCTAAATCAAACGTGGCACACACATCATTAATGCACGTCTGCACATTGTCTGCTTCCCAAGCATCAACTAATTCAAATGCTTTATATAAAGCTGTTAAAGGCTCAAGGGCAACGGGTCTTAACTGCTTTTTAACCGCATTTTCATCATAAACCACTTCATCTTGATAAAAATATAAACTCTTTTCAGCCATCTCTACTAATGTTTTACAGCGCTCTGCTTGAGCACGCACGACATCTGCTAGTAAAGGACCACCTGCTGTATCTACACCTGCTTTATCAAAATGATACTGAAGTACCACGGCCACCGCTTCTGGGTTATCTGATTTTTGATAATGCTGATTTAACCAATACAGTTTTTCATAATTAAAGCTTGACGCACTCCGACTCACAGCAGCCAAATCAAACTGCTTTATCATCTCATCTACACTAAAAATTTCTTGATCACCAAAAGACCAACCAAGACGTACTAAATAATTAAGCAATGCATGCGGTAAAACGCCCATTTCTTTGAATTCTAAAACGTTCACAGCACCATGACGTTTAGATAAACGCTTACCATCTTCTCCTAAAATCATGGGTAAATGTGCAAATACAGGCACAGATACACCTAAGGCATTATATAAATTAATTTGACGCGGTGTATTATTAATATGATCATCTCCACGAATCACATGTGTAATGCCCATGTCTGAGTCATCAATAACCACTGCAAAATTGTACGTTGGATTACCATCTGAACGCATCAAAATCACATCATCTAATTCTTGATTAGACACATGAATATCGCCATAGACTTCATCTTTAAAACTCACCCCACCATCTAGTGGGTTTTTAAACCGAACGACATGAGGTTCTTTTGTTTTTTGCACATTAAGTCCACGACAATGTCCGTCATAACGCGGCTTTTCTTTGGCCGCCATCTGCGATTCGCGCAAAGTCTCAAGCCGCTCTTTACTACACGTACAACGATAGGCTTTACCATCAGCTAGCCATTCATCCATAACCTCTTGGTAACGTGCATAACGCGCGGTTTGATATACCGGTGCCTCATCAGGCACAAGTCCAAGCCAATCCATCCCTTTTAAAATAGCTTCAACTGACTCAGCCGTTGAGCGGGCTTCATCTGTATCTTCAATCCGCAATACAAATTCACCTTGATGATGCTTTGCATACAACCAAGCAAATAACGCTGTACGCACGCTACCTACATGTAAAGAACCCGTTGGACTTGGGGCGAAACGTGTTTTAACAACCATAAAAAATACTCCATTTTGCGCAATCATTCATTGGCGCTATAATAGCCGAATTCAATTCAGGCGAAAAGCCAGATTATACAGCCAATTCTCGAGGTTTATATGAAAGGGTTTGGAATCAAACAACACCTTAGAATGGCGACACTGGTTCCAGTTATACTGGTCTCACTCTTATTTGCCATCTTTTATAATGCTCAATTACACCAAACGCTCGGTGAACACTCAACACACCTTGGCGAAGCTTATGTAAATCAGCTGGTTCCCGCAGCCCAGCTCACCATTTTAGAAGGAGACACCCGCAGCCTACAAGCATTGGTTGATGCAGCCGTAACCAATACTGACGTGTTAGCCCTTGCCTTTTATGATGCAACAGGACAACTCCTTGCCTACCGTGGCGGGAAACACCCAAAACATCATAAGCTTCCTCCTGCATCTTTTAGAACCCATGGCTTTATTGAAAATCAATCTGTCGATCCGAACAGCATGCGTTTTTTTGCCCCCATTACCCTGCCACAATTTAATTTATACAGCGAATCTCATATTTCCTATGTTGCCCCATCACCCACAGACCAAGCCGATCGCATTTTAGGCTGGCTTTCTATCGATTTAAATACCCAACCCATGCTTATCAAAAAATACGGTATGTATTTAGCCAGTATTCTAATCACCCTTTTAGGCATCGCACTTGGCTTTATCGTCAGTTACATACTCTCTAAAAAAATTCATCGCCCTATCACGCGATTACGTCATACCATGAAACAAATCTCAAATGACGCTTTTGAAACCCCTATCAAAACAGGAAGTCCTGCAGAGCTTGGCATTATCGAGCAAGGATGTGTTGACTTACAGCAACAATACTTAAATACACTAAACGATTTTAACCAACACGTAGATACTGCAACAAATGACTTACAACAAGGTCTTGAATTGCTTGAAGAGAAAAATATCCAATTACTACTCGATAAACGTAAAGCTGAAGAAGAGCTCAAACAAAAATCTGTGCTTATCACCAACCTAAGTCATGAAATTCGAACACCCATGAATGGTATTATTGGCTTTGCTAATGTCCTTTTAGAAACCTCTTTAACCCCCGTTGCACGCGATCATGTGAAAACCATTAAATCCTCTGCAAAAGACCTACTTTCGATTCTTAACAATATTCTCGACTACGCTAAAATTAACGCAGGAAAATTAAAACTGGATACCATTCCGCTTGATATTCGTAACTGTATCGACGATGTGCTGACCCTTGCAGCGCCGAGTGCCCATAAAAAAGGACTCGACCTCATCCCATCAACAGCCCTTGATGTACCTAAAACGGTCGTAGGTGACCCTATTCGATTCAAACAAATCATTCATAATTTAGTGAGCAACGCCATTAAATTTACAGAACAAGGTCATATACTCGTACGCACACACGTTCATGAAGTGACTGAGCAAAATTACACCCTATGCCTTTCTATTACAGACACGGGTATTGGCATTTCTCCTAATGAACAAAAAACACTATTCCATGCCTTTCATCAGGCTGGAAAAAATACAGCTCGCAGTTCTGGTGGCTCAGGACTTGGATTGGTTATTTGTAAACAACTCACAGAACACATGCAAGGTCGAATTACCCTTGAAAGTAATACAAATCAAGGTACAACCTTTTCTGTCTACTTGACCTTTACTAAATTACCCGCCTATGAAGTTGAAAAGAATCAACCAAAACGCTTTAGTCATATTAAAGCCATTTGCTTTGACACCAACTCTCTTCATTTAGAAGCACTGTGTCATGGGTTAGGCCATTTTGGTATTAGCTGTATTCAGGTTAATACGTTCAATGCCTTAGAGATTGCTTTCGCTCAAAATACCAATGCTCAACTGGCCTTTATTACCTTCACTCCCGAATATGAAAAAGCACTGACTCCCTTTCTGCATCAACAAAAAATACCCACTATTTTACTTTCCAAATTTCTTATCGAAGATTATCAAGCGCTCGGTGCTCAACGCTTTTTAATGAAACCACCCAGCATTAAAAAAATACAAGATAGTATCGAGTCTATTCTACTACAAAATGCCTCACCCAAAGCCAATCAACTCGATCTTGAACGCCTCAGAACCAATCTACGTGACATACGCCCGAATTTACTCATTGCTGAAGATAACGCAGTTAATCGTATGTTACTGAGCGCTTGGCTCGGTACAAGTGCTGTCCTTGATATGGTGGATGACGGTGAACAAGCACTCGCAATCTGTCATCAAAAACAGTTTGATGCCATCTTAATTGATTTGCACATGCCAAAACTGAATGGCTTAGAGGCCACACGCCTTATTCGAGAACATACCACGCTCAACCGAAATACACCGGTACTCTTAATTAGCGCTGATAGCCATGATCTTGATCGCGCTTATTTAGACAAACAAAAAATTGACCGAAAACTTCCCAAACCAATTGATGAGAATTTATTACTGCACCACTTGATTACCGTCCTGCAAGATGCCAAAGTAACGCCTATTAATTGGTCTCAATGCGTTCAAAAAATGTCAGGAAATAGCAACTTAGCACGAGAATTTCTGGACCGCTTGGTTCACGAGTTACCTACACATCAAAAAACGTTTATTTTAGCCATCGAAACCAATGACAAAACAACCCTTAAAGAAACAGCCCATACGCTCAGAGGGGCTTGTGGTTTTTCAGGGCTACCTAAACTTGAACGTGCACTCGCAAAACTTGAATATTTAGCACAACACACCCAAACAGACCAAGAACTAAAAGAAGCATTCAATGACGTCTTACATCATATTGATGCCGTTATAGAAGTACACAAAACACTCGATTTAATCATGGAATAATATAAAAAACATAAGGATAATTTTATGACAACCATTAAAAATGCCATTTATGCTCAATCTGGCGGTGTAACAGCTGTAATTAATGCCTCTGCTTGTGGCGTTATCGAAACAGCACGTAAACATCCTGATAAAATAGGCAAAGTCTTTGCAGCAAAATCAGGCATTGTCGGTGCACTCGCAGAAGAACTGATTGATACATCACTTGAAAGTGATAGCGACATTGCAAAACTCATGCACACCCCTTCAGGCGCCTTTGGCTCATGCCGCCACAAACTCAAATCAGATGGTGAAGAATTTACACGCTTACTCGAAGTATTTGAAGCCCATAATATTGGCTATTTTTTCTATAATGGCGGTGGCGACTCGCAAGACACAGCCAACAAAATCGCTGAAATCAGCCAAGCCCGTGGCTATCCTGTCACCTGTATTGGTATTCCTAAAACAGTTGATAACGATCTGCCTTTTACCGACACCTGTCCAGGCTTTGGCTCTGTCGCTAAATACGTTGCTGTTTCAACCAAAGAAGCAGGCTTTGATGTAGCTTCCATGGCTGAAACCTCAACCAAAGTCTTTATTTTAGAAGTTATGGGCCGGCATGCAGGCTGGATTGCAGCCGCCAGTGGCCTTGCCAGTGAATCAGCCAGTGAACCCCCACACCTTATTTTGTTCCCTGAAGTTGCTTTTAACCCGACCGAGTTTATTGCGCGCGTAGATGCATGCGTTAAAACACACGGATATTGCGTGGTTGTAACCTCTGAAGGCGTTCAAGATGAACAAGGTAAATTCTTAAGTGACGCAGGCCTGCGAGATGCCTTTGGACACGCGCAATTAGGTGGTGTAGCACCCGTGCTCGCAAGTTTAGTCAAACAAGAATTAGGCTACAAATATCATTGGGCAGTGGCTGACTATTTGCAACGCGCTGCACGTCATATTTCATCAACCGTTGATGTTGAACAAGCCTACGCCCTTGGCAAAGCAGCTGTTGAACTGGCTCTTGATGGTCAAAACGCCATCATGCCGATTGTGGTCCGTGAAAACGACGCGCCCTACAAATGGTCTATCGGGCAAGTCGCTTTAAGTGAAGTTGCAAACCAAGAGCGTGCCATGCCTAAAGACTTTATTCGTGAAGATGGCATGGGCATTACAGAAGCTTGCAGACGCTATTTAGCACCGCTGATTCAAGGTGAAGCGTACCCACCCTACATTAACGGCCTACCTGATTATGTTCAACTTAAAAACGAGTTGGTGACAGCAAAGCTTACACCCTTTAAATAAACCTAAAAAAAGCTGCTGTGATCAACCTAACCGCAGCAGCTTTTAATTAAAATTAATTCAATGATATCTTTCCCTTCAAGGCTATTGACGCGGGCTCATCAATAGCCTGGATATAGAAATCCGTTGCTTCAACAACAACAGTAGAATCAGTTTCTAGTGTTAATGTATACCCCCCACTTTCATTAGATGTCGTTGTAAAAGAACTCAGTTGCCTAAGAAACCGAAGCCCCATAAACATGTAAGGGGGATTACTTGCCCCCTGAATAGTAATAACTAATGGGGTATCCTTTGACAAATGAAGAGCAGATAAATCAGAAGGCGTCGAGGTAATCTCTTGTGTATTCGCACCGAAAAGAAAAGCAACACCCGAACCGATAATACCAGGATCATAAAATCCAGACACACGCAGTCTCCCATCTATACCGGTGGTACTATTCGCATCAATTGCAAGTAAACAAGATTGATCCGCTCCCAAACTAGCGGAACAAGTCCCCTCCTCCTCCTCCCTAATCGAAAAAGAACCTTCTATTGACGGCTGGGAGAAAGTTGCCGTATAGGAACCTATATTATTAATAATGGCATAACCTGGGTATCTAGAACGCGAACTATCCGCTGAATCTCGCTGTAGTGAAGCAATTACCAATCGGTACAATACTGGAATTGGTATGATTGGATTATTTTCTAGCAGCGAAACAACATACAACGCCTCCTCTTCTGATGGCAGGATATCCCAAAAATTATTCTCTAGAACAAACTCTGAAGCCAAGCTACTTTTTTGTTGCGCTAACTGAAGGATAGGGCCGTGAGATATACCTTCTGCCGGCATCAAATCAGGATTAATTGTAAGTTTTAACATACGACATTGACTGCGTTCTAAAGCAAACGTTGCCGGTTGGAACTGAACACCCGGAATAGATCTCGGTATAATGCGTCCCAATGCTTTTTTCCTATTATTGCAAACATTATAAGCAACATAGACGTCACCGCCTCCCTTCGTAGCTGCGATCTTAGGTGGACTCAGAGCAACCATAGTAACCATTGCCTGAGAAGGTGTTGCTTGTACCTCAGTACCCAATAAAAAAAAGCCTGAGATTGCTGTAATGGATAAAATTTGACGAAGCTTCACAATAAAATCCTTTTTGTAATTAAACTTAGGCCACATAACTCACATTAAACTGTGCGGCATTGGTATAAAGATGAGCAAGTGATAAACCTGTATTCATCGTTTGACCCGGCGCGCGATTTAACTGACTCTGCCCCCAATCAGCAAATTCATAACCAATTCCAAGCTGCCAATGAGCACTCAATGCGGTTTGAAAACCTGCTCCTGCTGTATAAGTAAATGCCGTCTCGGTATTCGATGCAAAGTTAGAAGATGGTAATACCTCAAAAGCTTCTGAAGTATTCCCATAACTATGTGAGCGGTTAAATCCAACCCCAACACTACCTTGTACATAAGGCTGTACAACACTCTCAAAAGCGCCGACTAACCTACCCTTTAAGGCCACATGGATATGATTGATTTTATAGGCATACGATAACGCATCAAATTGAGGGTTTTGATCTTGCCAAATCACACCATTAATCCGTGCATCGTTCGTTGCCGCAACCGCAACACCCACTTGCCCAAGCATCTGACTCATCAAACTACGTTGCCATGCAAAAAATAATTCGCCACCAACCAAGGCCGAGGTTTGAGGCGCTGCATAATAATAATTATTCACATCAGGTAATAACTCAATGGTTTCTGA
>JAHZKF010000100.1 GCA_022600575.1 Gammaproteobacteria bacterium
AAAGGATGCATGTACGTATGGAAAAAAGGCGACCAATGGTCATTTAAAACAAATTTTTTAGAAAGTATAAAAACAGGGATATTTGATACTCAGTTAGATAAGGATGTGATTACCACATTAAACACTCAGCCTTTAGGTGATATCACTTCCGAAATAAGCTCAATCCGCCATGGCCTTAATAGACCTTATTTAAATTTAACACCTTATCAACAAGCGATACTGGTTGCGGCAATGTCTCTTGATTGGCCACTCAATGATAAACTGAGTTCTGATGAACAAATTCAAGCCTGCCACGCAATTATAGAAGGCGGCCCCCTTCCTGAAAGCATTGCGAACAATGAAAAATTAAATAGTGATATTAATGCCTTTAGGCCCTATTTATTTCCATCAACCATCAATAACTTGTATGAAAATAACCCTCACTTTACCTCAAAACCTGCTCCAACGATTGCTGATATTGTTCTATTTACTGACTACTTGCTCATAGGGGCCGCCCAAACATTAGGTGATAAACTCCCTATCAATATCAATCCGCCACCCAAAAGTAGCGAGGTGATGTGCGGGCAATTAGAAGATGTTAGCAACCAATCTAGGCTTTTATACCAGGGCCTTTCTGAAGGGCAAAGCGAACTGTTTCAACTCATCATGAATGCACAAATGCAAGGCTTAGAGGCTATGCCTGTCGAACAATTAGTGCGGCTCCCAGCCCTACTTTATGCTGTTATGGAACCATCAGGAGAAGGGCATGAACTCATTGAACTTTCAAGCGATTTAATTGCTTCTATTGCTGCTCAACAAAATATCTTACAAGAAGAAGCTAAAAAGAAACTCAAAGAAACATGTGGAAATATGATAAGACAGGCAAATAAAATTGCACGTAGAAAATTAATAAGTCTGCTACAAGAAGAAGCGCTTGCATTAAATCCAAATGAAACACTTAAAGTATTGGCAGAGTGGTTTTTTAAATCAGATAACTTAACACAAGCGAACCGTGATGCTGTTACTCAACATCAAAACCCAGAATCTGTTGCAGATGCCCTGATAACGCTTCATCAAGCAGGCCTACTAAAAGGTGAAGCGGCACAAGCTAATCTTGATACTGTCATTCAACATCAAAACCCATACAAAGTTGCAGATGCCCTAATAACGCTTCATCAAGCAGGCCTGCTAAAAGGTGAAGCAGCACAAGCTAACCGTAATGCTATCACTCAACATCAAGACCTAAAAGATGTTACATATGCCCTGAAAATGCTTCATCATGAAGGCCCACTACAAGATGAAGCGGCACAGGCTAATTTTAATGCTGTCGTTCAACATCAAGACCCATGGATGGTTGCAGATGCCCTGATAACGCTTCATCAAGCAAACCTGCTAAAAGGTGAAGCAGCACAGGCTAATCGTGAGGCTATCACTCAACATCAAAACCCAGAATCTGTTGCAGGTGCCCTGATAATACTTCATCAAGCAGACCTACTAAAAGGTGAAGCAGCACAGGCTAATTTTAATGCTGTCGTTCAACATCAAGACCCATGCAAAGTTGCAGATGCCCTGATAATACTTCATCAAGCAGGCCTACTAACAGGTGAAGCAGCACAAGCTAACCGTGAAGCTTTAGCTCAACATGAAGACCCTATGTCATTTGCAAATGAACTTATTATGCGTCATGAAACTGAAACGCTAGCAGATAACACTACGCAAACTAATCATAACGCTGCGTCTCAAAAACAACTAAAAGAAGATTTAAATAACTTAAAACCCTCCTCCAAACCAGAACAAAATGAAGGACCCGAAGCAGAATTAAACGCTCGTAAACCTTAAGGTGATCTTAATATCTTCATAAAGCACCGTAATGTCTTAAACCATTACTCTAAATTTTATTCACTTTTACAACTAGTTCCTTTGGATACCTGTCAGTTTGCTAAGCTCATTCCAACCTTATACGCGCGATCTTTGCCAAGCAATACTTGCACATAACCAAATAATTAATGCGGGTAATCCAAAAGACAGTAAATTAGTAATTTTTTTGATGCTCCCATGTGAACCTTATGGGATTTTTGAGATACATGCTACACCATGACAACACCAAACCAAGCTCTAGTGCCCAACCTAACCCACTGTCCGTTTAATAAATTAATTGTTTTATCTTGAACAATCTCCTACAATACAAGCTGTATTAAAATAAACCTAAGGTGCCCATGGACTATTTAGAAAATTTTTTTGGTGCACATATGTGGACCTTACATGTTATCGTCGTCTTATTTTGCACGCTCGTAGTCCATTTTACTTCTTCCCGTCTTACTCGAAAGCTCGCCACTCAAGCCGAAAAAAAACGCGTTCTTTATGCCGAAGCCTTTTTACGTGCCATTCACAAACCGCTCGTTCTCGTCATATGGCTCATTGGTTTATCTATTGCATCTATGCTGAGCTTTCCAAAACAACATGATTTATGGCTTTTTGCCTATCTTATTCCCATCAAAAAAGCAGGCATTATTTTCGCACTCACCTGGGCTGCCGTGCGCTTTATTCGAAAAGTAGAAAAACTAACCATTCAGAATGCAAGCAAACGCGGTAAGCGTGGTAAAGAAGTCGATGAAACCATGGTACACGCCTTTGCACTCTTGCTTACCATCGCCATTATTGTGATAGGTGGCATGAGTATGATGCAAATATTTGGCCTCCCCCTTTCTGGTTTACTTGCTTTTGGTGGTATTGGTGGTGCAGGGATTGCTTTTGCATCGAAAGATTTGCTAGCCAACTTTTTTGGTGGCCTTGTAGTTTATATGGACAAACCCTTTAAAGTAGGCCATTTTATTCGCTCCCCTGATAAAAACATTGAGGGCACTGTTGAACACATTGGCTGGCGCGTAACACGCATCCGCACATTCGATAAACGAGCACTTTATGTCCCTAATAGCTTTTTCTTAAATATCAGTGTTGAAAATGGCTCTCGCATGCTCAATCGGCGTATTAAAACAATGGTTGGCGTACGCTACGAAGATGCATCTAAAATTAATGCCATTACAAAAGATGTAAATGACATGCTAACCAATCATCCCGACATCGATACAAAGCAACCTATCTTGGTCACCCTAACCGAATTTGGTGCCTCCTCACTCGATATCTTGGTTGATGCCTTCACCAAAACCATCAAACGCGCTGAGTATCAAGCCGTACGTCATGATGTTTTTATGCAAATATTAGAGATTATTGAATCACACAAAGCTGAATGCGCTTTTCCAACACGAACCCTCTTTTTAAACTCAGAAAACACATAGAGCTGTACCCATGCCAACAACAATTGCGTCTCCTACACAAACTGCTTCCGACATAAAAAAAGGCTTAACCTTTCTTATACTCGCACAAATCATGACAGCCATTAACATTGTGCTCGCAAAATACTTACTCTCATCTATTTCGCTCACCTTTATGATCACCACTCGCTTTGTGCTTGCAGCCTTAATGTTGTTTCCAATGCATCTGTTAACGTCCAAAAAAGAGACAACTATCAAACAGTATCTTTCATCACTGAACCGCAAAGATTGGTTTTTTGTGACAATACAAGCCCTCTGTGGCGGTATTTTATTTAACTTATTTATGTTCTTAGGCTTAAAATATACCGATGCCAACTTAGCCGGCATTATTACCAGCGCCTTACCTGCCATCATCGCTATCATGGCCTGGTTTATTTTAGGTGTTAAACTCACCCGAAAAAAAATGCTATGCATCCTTTCAGCATGCGCAGGACTTGTGATCATTTCCTTAGGAAAAAAACATGTCCCAGGTATGCCTCATTCATTTTTAGGGGATTTTTTAATCTTTTTCGCCCTCATTCCTGAAGGACTGTATTATGTATTATGCAAAATTCATCCTAATCGCTTACCCGCATTTTTAGTCTCTGCCTTAATCAATGCTATTAACGCTTTAATCATGCTCGTTGTATTTGCTTTCATACCGTTTAACCCCGCAAACATTTCACCCTTCAATTGGATTATTCTCATTGTCAGTGCGCTAAGCTCCGGACTTTTTTATGCCTTTTTCTTTCTTGGTAGTCAACGTGTTGATAGTATCATGGCCTCAATCACAACCGCTGTCATGCCAATTGCAACCGTCATATTTGCCTGGATTATTTTAAACGAAGATTTAACCTTAATTGAATGCGCTGGCATGATACTGGTTATTTTCTCAATTATTGTTTATGCAAAGCGCTAAATAAAGTTATCCTACTATTCAATCTCATCTGAAAAAGTAATTCTATTTCGTCCATTTTCTTTAGAAAAATACATCGCCCTATCTGCCTTAGCCAGTAAATCTGCCGAAGTTTCACCTTGACTAAATAATTGGATTCCAATACTCACACCCACCTGATATTGATCTCCTTCAATCACAATAGGATGTGTTATTTTTTTAAATAACTTACTTGCTAAAGCCAAACAGTCACTTCTATTTTTTAAATGACCTAGCACAACAATAAATTCATCTCCACCAAGTCGTGCAACAATATCTTGTTTTCTAACAGCAGCAACCAATCGTTTTGCAGTAATGGTTAACACTTTATCTCCAATTCGGTGTCCATATTGATCGTTGATATTTTTAAAATAATCAAGATCCATAAAAAAGACAGCGCCTAACTTATTTTCATCTAGCTGCTCTAAAATAAATTCAAATTTATTCATACAACCACGACGATTCAAAAGACCGGTTAGTGGATCTTTAAATGCATAAGATTTAAGCTGCTTCTCTTGCTGTTTACGATGCGTAATATCATAAAAGCGACCAATATAATAATCAGACTTAACATGCTGATGTGTAGATATGACACTGACAGATAACCACTCAGGATATATTTCGCCTGCTTTAGACCGGTTCCAAACTTCTCCCTCCCAACGGCCTTCTTCCGTTATGGCTTGCCAAAATTTTTTATAAAACGTTTGAGTTTGTTTTCCCGAATGTAAAAAATTAGGATTTTTTCCTAAAACTTCTTCGCGCGAATACCCTGTTATTTGAGTAAAGCTGTCATTAACATCAATAATATGAGCTTCACTATCGGTTATCATCATCCCCTCGGATGATTCTTGAAACATTAAATAAAATAAATCACTATCCTTTGTTTTTAGCATCACAGGCCTCACCAAGCTTTCGTAATGTTTCAGGGCAATCTTCACGCGTAAGCTTTAATTCAATAAAACATAGCTTATCTTGGTGTGTCTCACATGCTAATAAAACATCTTCCAACTCATCTTCTGTTTTAACAATACTTGAAAATACAGCTTCTCCAAAAATATTGGGTAATGCTGCATAATTCCAGGGTTGAACATCGTTATAAGGCATCTTCATCCCATGAATCACGCGTTCAATCGTATAACCATCGTTATTAAGTAAAAAAATGATAGGCGTTAACTTATGCCGCAACATGGTTGAAACTTCTTGTGCGGTTAATTGAAACGACCCATCACCTATAAACAAAATAGAACGACGCTTTCTATCCGCTAAAGCAGCACCCAGTAAACCACCCACTGTATATCCAATAGAGGCCCAAAGCGGTTGTGTAATCACAGTAACAGGATGCAAAATAGGAGCGTCTAAAAGACCAAACATACTCGTTCCTGTTTCTGCCAAAATAATATCTTGTGGCTTGAAATAATTCGCCATTCGATCCCAAAAACGCTGCTGCGTTAATAATTCAGGAGATGGCTTATATTCTGGCATTTTTAAAGGTGTTATCTGTTCTGTATGTTGATATTTACCAAGCGCCTTAATCAATGCCGGAATCACCGCATCAAAATAGACATCAGGATAAAGTGCATGTTTAATTTTGACGTAGTTACTATGAATTTCTATCGTTGCACTCGCATCTAAATGACAGGTAAATCCACCTGTATTAAAATCTGAAAGCATTGAACCAAACGCCAAAATACAATCCGCACCTTCAATCCGTGCTTGAACCCCTGGCGTACTGTAATCGCCCTTATATCCTCCCAAAAAATAAGGGTGTGATTCATCAAAGATGCCTTTAGCCATATTCATGGTTGCAAGTGGCAAACCGGTATTGCTTAATAACGTTTTAATGGAATCTTTCATGGGATGACGCACAGCGCATAAATCTGCAAGCACAACGGGAGCCTTAGCAGCACAGATTAAACTTGCCGCACGTTCAGCTAACTCATCTACAACCTTTTGATTTGATTTTGGATAAGCAAGATGTAATTTATTTTGAGGCGCATCAATTAAAACATCGATATGATTACTGGGTAGGCCAATATAAACTGGCTGTTTTTTTATCCAACCAATCTCAAGCGCTTTATCTAATTCACGTGCTGCGTGCTCTGGCGTATCTAAAATAGCAACAGCAGCTGACACTTTCTTAAACATCTCTAAGAAAACACCAAAATCTCCTGTTCCAAGCGTGTGATGCATCAGCATCCCTGCTTTCTCAACGGTTGTTGCAGGCCAACCAACTATATTAATGACCGGCAAATACTCTGCAAAACTACCTGCAATACCATTGATAGCACTCAGTTCACCAACCCCAAACGTCGTAATCAAAGCGGCTGTTCCGTTAACACGTGCATAACCATCTGCAGCATATGACGCATTCAACTCATTGCAATTTCCTACCCATTCAAGGCCATCAGAAGCCACAACCTTATCAAGTAATGCTAAATTATAATCTCCCGGAACCCCAAATATTTCATCAATACCGAGCTCTTTTAAACGCTGCAATAAATAATCCGCAATACTGATTTGTTTGATTGCCACAAAAAAATCTCCTGAATCAAAATAATTAATTTAGGTTATTTTTAAGCTTAGCAGGAAAAAAAAATAAGGCCCTTTTTCTATGCAATAAAAAAGAGCCTCAAAAAACACGTGGTAACCATTTAACTTTGAATTTACCCAGGCGCATTCTGACGAATATGCTGAGCTGCATCTGCATCACCTCTTTGCGTCCAAGCCTGTGCAAGAATATCTGTTAAATCAATTTGGGTCTTTTTCAAATCAGCCTTAGCATCACTTGGTAAATCTTTTTCAGAAGGTGATACAAATTGCTGAATAATGGTTGCCAGCGGAATAACCGTCAATGCAAGTAATAATGTCAGACTAATAACAGCTGTATCTCGTATTATTTCTAACGGTATTGCAACCATCCATGCCAAAACATTAAGCACATGAGCATCTTTACGTGATTCTAGATACGTGTCAGCCATTAATTTACGGGCAAGTAATGGAAAAATTAGAAAATCAAACAACCCTTTACTGCCTGTTTCAATATCACTCTCTTTATCCGCATGGTTAACAACATAATTCCTTATTGCGCCATCAAATAACGGGTGATGTGCACCCCCTATTAAACCGACCATATGAAAAATATTAACAACATAGTCAAGCCCTAACCCACGTCTTACTTTTAAAAAGTAATCTGCTTTATCTTGAATCAACTCATAAAAAGTAAGATCTTCTACATCAAATACTTCTGCATACATTTTACCTGGTACTTTTCCTTTCATTTGAAGGCCAGCATCTTTTGAGCAAGGATTTAAGGCAGTAAAAAATTTAGTCACAACTCAGTCTCAAGAATAATAAGTTGGCACATTGTATCATAAGTGACTTAATGAACAAGAGGGCTAACTTTTTAAGCAAAGTATAAAAGCTTTTACTCAAGCGTTTTTTCAAACGTTTTATAACGTCCTTGATGGTCTAATATCACACCACCCGGCTTAAAATATAAAATACGTTTCGCAATCTTATCAATAAAATGTCGATTATGACTAACAGCCAAAAGAGTACCTTTATACTGCGATAAAGCCTCACCTAACGCCTCAATGGTTTCTAAATCCAAATGGTTAGTTGGCTCATCAAGCAAAATAATATTAGGAGATTCAAGCATGACTTTAGCAAGCAACAAACGGGCAGCTTCACCCCCGCTCAAGGTCAAAACATCTTTCTCAACATCATCTTTAACGAACAGCATACGGCCTAGCATTTTACGAATTTGTTGGTCATTTGCACCACGTGTTTCATCCGTTAGCCACTGCAATACACTAATATGACGATTCAATAACTCATGATGGTCTTGCGAAAAATAACTAATGCGTGCTTCATGTCCCCAGGTAATCTTACCTTCGTCTTGCTCTAAGTGCCCTGCCAATAACTTCATCATGGTTGATTTACCAATACCATTTACCCCCATGATGGCTACTTTCTCACCACGAGCAACCTGAAAGCGTACTTTTTCAAACAAGGTTTTATCTTTAAAGCTTTTTGCCAAATTCTCTACTTGAAGCACGTGCTTACCTGAAGGACGTGATTCAGTAAATTGAAAACCAGGTGCAATACGAGAAGAATGCTTAATATCTGGAATTTCTACTTTTTCAATCATCTTCATACGAGAGCGCGCTTGTGCCGCCTTCGATGCTTTTGCACCAAACCTATCTACAAAACGCTGCATATCTGCAATTTTGCTCTCAGCCGATTTTTTTTCAACTGCTTTTTGTTCTTCAACTAATTTCTTCGCTTCTAAAAACTTAACATAAGGGCCTTTATAAGAACGCACTTCACCATAATCAATATCTAAAATATGATTCGAAACATGATCGATAAAATCCACATCATGTGAAATAAAAACGAGCAAGCCTTGAAACTCAGTTTTAAGAAACTTCTCAAGCCAACGAATGGATAAAATATCTAGATGATTGGTCGGCTCATCTAAAAGCAAAATAGCTGGATTTTGAAACAAAGTTTGTGCAAGCAATACTCGAAGCTTATACCCACCCGATAAAGCTTTAAGTGGTTTATCAAAGTATTGCGGCAAAATGCCTAACCCTTCTAAAATACTTTCAGCATCTGATTCAGCCGTGTACCCATCATAGTGCGCGACAATTTCTTCTAGCTCAGCAAGACGAAATCCTTTCTCATCCGTCCATTCTTCATCAACAAACAGCGCATCACGTTCTTTAAAAGCATCCCAAAGCGCTTTTTTACCTTGCAACACAATATCGCGAATAGGCGTATTTTCATAACGAAATTGATCTTGCTTAAGCCAACCAACACTTGCATGCTTTGGAATCATGACCTCACCTGAAGTGAGCTCTTCTTCGCCGGTCAGTAATCTGAAAAAAGTTGATTTACCAGCACCATTGGCGCCAACAAGCGCATAGGAATTTCCTGAATTAAGATGTAAATTAACATCCAAAAAAAGCAGCTTTCTCCCATAAGCCATACCCACTTGTCTTAAGGCAACTGTACACGGTTCGTTCATTTAAAATGTCAATCCTCATGGCATCATGCGATCTAACACATCATCTTTCTGGATAAGCCAGTGCTTTAAAGCACCCGCTACATGTAAACCAACCAAGCCTAATAATATCCAAGCAATGGTTTCATGTGTGCTATACATCCAATCGGCCAATCTTTCATTTGGTGATAGGGCTGGGAATGGTACACGGAACCAGCCAAAATAGACAGGGATTTTATTTGAGGCTGTCGCCATTAACCAGCCAGACAGTGCCATAGCAATTAAAAAGACATACAACGCATATTGCACACTGCTTGCTAAAAAACACTCCCATTTAGGAATGCTACCAGGTAATTTAGGTTTACCTGAAGCAATAATCCAAACAGCACGAATCAACATTAATGCTAAAATAGTAAGCCCTATTGATTTATGCAACATATAAGCTGTCGGTTTAAACGCGCTTGGTAAATCACCCAGAAAAAAACCCAACCCAAGCATACCTAATACTAAACAAGCCACCAACCAATGTAACCATTTAAAGCCCGTTGAATACTCCGCTACATCCTTGTTCATGCATTCCCCTTATCCCTAAAATATCCTCATCAATCTGTCATTCCCGCGTAGGGGGAATCTATTTTTATACAAAAACTAAGTGCTAATCCTTAGGATAAATTCCCGCTTTCGCGGGAATGACAGGCTTTAAGATCTTTATCGTTCTATCAAACCACACACACCTCATCACTTGTTTCTTGTAACGTCGTTTCCGTTAAGTCTAATAACTCACGAATCGCCACAAAAAACATGGTGTAATTCAAAACGCTACTTGAGCGAAGCTCCGCCACAACTTGATGCCAACGCGCAATTAAAGTTTCATGAGCTGTTGCCCAAGTTTCAAGCCCACCACTCTTTTTACTCACTTTCTCTTCAAGTTTTAAAATAGCAGCTGTTAACTTACGCTGTTGCCAATCTAAATCATCACGAAGTGCTTCTCTGGATAACGCCTCCCAATGTGTTTCTGTTGGATGTTCAACCAAATGCACTCGTACCCACGTTAAATCTAAAAAAGTACCCACATCAAAATATAGTTTTCCGACCCGTGCAACGGCTATATTCTGCTCTTCAGAAATTTCAATGATATCCATTGCAAAAAACAGTGTTCGATTTGATGTCAGCTCTTTTGCCATCGCGTCAGGTAGACCTAATGCACGATAATGCGCCTCTTGCGCAACATAGGTTTTTTGAAGCCCTTCATTCAATAACTCAGGAAGTGCTTTCTTTAAAATTGAAACACCTTCTGCGTAACGATCAATTGTATCTGTCATATCAAGATGCATTCGCTTACAACGCAAAAACCAACGTGTTGTACGTCTTAACAAACGAATACAACTAACCTGTACTTCTATTTGGTGTGTCGCTTTAATTAATACATCTAGCTCTTCAATTTTTTGCCAAACTGAACCCATGTTGAAAATATTTCGGGCAATCATATATGCACGTACAATCGCAGATACCGGAGCACCTGTTTCATCTTGCAAACGATAAACAAAACTAAAACCCATTTCATTCACAATGATATTACTAAGCCTTGTCGCAATAATTTCACGTCTTAGGGGATGTATCTTAATTGAGTCTTTAAACTTAACCTGTAAAGGCTTTGGCAGGGTTTGAACTAAATAAGGTAATAAATACGAATCCTCTGGAATATCAGACTCTAAAATAGAAGTCTTCAAATCAATTTTACTGTAACAAAGTAAAATACTAATTTCTGGACTGGTTAGCCCTTTTCCTAGCAGTTTTCGCTCACTTAAAACCTTTTCAGTGGGTATAAATTCAAGCGCTCTATCAAGCTTACCTTCTTGCTCAAGCATGTTTAAATAACGATTGTTCAAATCAGTCGTACGTCCTGCTTGTGCAACCAATAAACTAATAGCACGGGTCTGTAAAATATTATCTCGCAACACTAAATAGGATACTTCTTCCGTCATCGATGCAAGTAACGCATTTCGCTTTTTAAGCGTCAATTGATTACTGTCAACTAAATGATTTAATAAAATTTTAATATTAACTTCTTTATCCGAGCAATCTACACCTGCCGAATTATCAATAAAATCAGTATAAATTAAGCCACCTTTAAGCGCATATTCAATCCGTGCTAACTGAGTTAAACCTAGGTTTCCACCTTCACCTACCACACGACAACGCAGTTTATCTGCATTCACACGAATCATATCATTGGTACGATCGCCTACCTCAAAATGATTTTCTGAAGTCGCTTTAACAAAAGTTCCAACCCCACCACTCCACAATAAATCTACTTCAGCCGTTAACATCGCCTGAATTAGTTCATTAGGCTCAACGAGTTTTTGCTCCAGTCCAAATAATAATTTCATTTCTTTGCTAACAGGAATCGATTTAGCAGTCCTGGAAAAAACACCACCTCCTTTTGAAATCAACTGACTCTTATAATCACTCCAGCTTGAACGTGGCAAATGAAATAAACGCTCACGCTCTTTAAAGCTGCTCGCAGCATCTGGTGTCGGATCAATAAAAATATGCATATGATTAAATGCTGCAACCAATCGAATGTGTTTTGAAAGCAACATGCCATTTCCAAAAACATCTCCTCCCATATCCCCCACACCAACCACAGTAAAATCGGTGCTCATAACATCAATGCCCATTTCATAAAAATGACGTTTCACAGACTCCCAAGCACCTCGTGCTGTAATACCCATTTTTTTGTGGTCATATCCTATCGAGCCACCTGAGGCAAAAGCATCTCCTAACCAAAAGTGATATTCTTTTGAAATATCATTCGCAATATCTGAAAACGTAGCAGTTCCTTTATCTGCGGCAACTACAAGATATGGATCATCTTCGTCATAACACACCACTGATTGAGGCTTTATTAAATCATGCTCATGATAATTATCAGTAATATCGAGTAAAGCACGAATAAATTGCTGATAACATGCAATACCTTCCGCTAAAATATCTTCTCGTGAACCAGATACAGGCAAACGTTTAGTTACAAATCCCCCTTTTGCACCACTTGGTACAATCACAGCATTTTTAACTTGTTGCGCTTTCATAAGACCAAGCACTTCTGTGCGGAAATCCTCTTTTCTATCAGACCATCGAAGTCCCCCACGTGCAACTTTCGCGCATCGAAGATGAATACCTTCAAACGCAGGCGAATAAACAAAAATCTCAAACAAAGGATAAGGTCGTGGCATACCTGAAATTGCTTTACTATCCAATTTAATAGCAATGTAATTTTTAAAGCCACCTTCCGCTGTCTCTTGATAATAATTAGTTCGCAAAGTTTTCATAATAACTTGCACAAACTGTCGGATAATTTTATCTTCATCTAAATTGGTTACATGTTCCAACTCATTAAAAATGGCTTTTTTGAGCGCTTTTATTTTTCTATCACGTTGTGCAACGCTTCCTGGACGAAAACGCGTCTCAAATAACTGAACAATTTTTGTAGTCACCACATTGTGGTTTACGAGGGCTGATTCCATATAATCTTGACTGAAAGCTGAACCTATCTGCTTAAAATACTTGGCATACGTTCGTATCATTGCAACTTGTCGCCACCCGAGTCCTGCCGCAAGCACTAAACGATTAAATCCGTCATTTTCAGCATCTTCAAACCAAACACGCTTAAAAGCTTCTTGAAAACAAACTTGGAGCACTTCCATATCCAAAGAAGTATCATGCGTATATTGCATCACAAATTCATTAATCCAAGCAGTTGTGCCATCTTCTAAATTTAGGGCATAAGGTCGCTCACTAATGGCTCGCATACCCAAACATTCTAAAATAGGTAACACATCAGACAAAACAAGCGTAAATTCATGCTGATACAGTTTTAATCTAAATTTCTCATCACCCTCATTTTCTAACTCATAAAAATGCATACCCAGCAAATTGTCTTTTGAAAGCGCTTCAACATGCTTGATATCTGATATGGCAACCTTAGGTAAAAAACGACTGGTATAAGACGGAGGAAAAGCGTTTTTATAACGTGAAAATAAATAACTGGCTTCATCTTCATTCAAAGCTTTATCTTCTAAAAGAAAATACTGTAAATCATCCGTCCAGGAGCGACCCACTTCAATGAGACGTTTCTCAAGTGCTGCAAAATCATATTCTTTATCATCTGATGTATTTAATCGAACAACAAAATGAATACGTGCTAATACTGACTCAGAAAAATAAGTCGAAAACATAATGCTGTCTGTATCAAATGTCTCGCTTAATACCCCTTGCATCACTTTTCGAACATCCGTATTAAAACGATCTCTTGGAATATAAACCAAACAAGAAACAAAGCGCCGATAAACATCCATACGAGCAAACATCCTAATACGTCGACGCTCTTGCATATGAAAAATACCCATCGACATTTCAAGTAACTCATCTTCTGAGCCTTGAATTAAATCATCTCGTGGTAACGTTTCTAAAATATTGAGTAATACTTTTCCTGCATGACTACGAGGATTAAGCATTGAGTTTTGCATCACACAAGCAACTTTATGACGCAAAAAAGGAATATGTCTTGGATTGGTATTATATGCCGCAGAAGTATATAAGCCTAAAACACGCCGCTCTCCAATCACTTCACCTTTTAAATTAAACCGTTTAATACCAATGTAATCCATGTAAGTATCACGATGTACACTCGATAAACGATTAATTTTAGACATCACTAAAATACAAGAAGACAAAGTCATTTTTTGTGCTTCAGGCGTTAGGTCTGAAAGCGTGCGCTTATCCGATTTATTCAAAGACTCACGTAATACCCCGAGGCCTGTCTTAAGCAAAGGCTTTAAAAAAGTCTCACGGCCTATATGTGTCAGCTCATAATCACGAATACCTAAAAACGTAAAGTGATGATCTTCAATCCACTTCAAGAATAACTGCGTTTCTTCTATTTCAAATGCATCAAGCGTTGCTGGTGCATGTTCCAACTCCTCAATACTTGCACGTACACGCTCTCGCATAGTAGACCAATCTTCAATCACTGCTCGATTAACTTTAAGCACACTTTGAAGTTCAGCTTTTAATTCACTCAACGCCTTTGCATCTGCTTCTTTATCAATCTCCATGAGAATAGCAGCTTCAACAATCACCTCAGGACGTGATTCTCCAAGCCGCGGGAAAATATCTGTCACCGTGCGATCTTCTGCACGTTCAAGTCGCATGCCTCCCATGTACATAATCAAATGCGAAGAAAATCCCATTCGATTGACAATCATTCGAACTGTATCGACTAAAAAAGGCTCATCATCCGCCACAACCTCAAGCACTGTATGTGTCGTTTTCCAACCATCTTTCTCTAGTGAAGGGTTATAAAGCCTAATTTTAGGCTTGCCAACCTCTCGCATTTGAATCGTTGACCAAAAATGAACACCTGCACAACTCAAACTCTCGATTGTCCAATCTTGCAAATCTTCCAATCCAACCGTATTTAAAAACTGGCACATAAATTCAGCACAAAGCCTAGCTTCTTTTTTCCCAAGCTTTTTATTGATGCACTTCACCACGTTTTTAATAATACGCTCTTTTCCCATCTCAAATTTATGCGTCATTCGCTCACCCCTCAATCAAAACTGGCGTACCTACTTTTACCCAGTCGGCCAATGTAATCATTTCTCGATTACGCATACGAATACATCCATGAGAACCAGGCACACCAAGCGGTGTTGAATCAGGTGTGCCATGAATATAAATAAAACGCTTTAATGTATCTACATCACCACCCTTATTTCGTCCAGGTTCAAGACCATCCAACCTTACAATACGCGTTAAAATCCAATCACGTTCAGGGTATTCACGTGCCAATGCTTCTGTATAAATTTCACCAGTCCATTCGCGCGCCACAAATACACTATTCTCTTCATGTTCAAGTCCAATAATGTCATGAACACAATGCTTACCTCTAGGCGTGCATTCACTGTTTAACTGCTCACCCACACCTTTTTTACCTGTTGATACAGAATAGGTCTGCACCAACGCATCATCTTCATAACAGTGTAAAGCTTGTGCTTTCACCGAAATAATGATTTTTTGTTCAAGCATACCCAATGCCCACTGTTTTCATATTCACAAATGCTAAAATACCTTCACGTGCAAGCTCACGTCCAAATCCTGAATGCTTAATACCACCAAAGGGCATGCGGGGATCGGAGCTTACTTTTCCATTCACAAAACAAGTGCCGGCTTCAATTTCATCCGCTGCAAGCAGCTCGCCTCGTACTTCATCTTGTGTAAATATCGAGGCGCCTAAACCATACTCCGTTTGATTTGCAAGTTTAATGGCTTCGGACTCATCACACGCTTCAATCAGTGCAATAACAGGTCCAAATAATTCTTCATCAAAAGCCGGCATCCCAGGAACTACATCCGTTAAAATAGTCACCGGATAATAAAACCCTTTGCCTTTTGGTATCACACCGCCCATCTTTAAGTGAGCACCTTTCAGCACAGAAGCCTCTACTTGTGCATGCACAGTATTGCGCAAGTCAGCTCGCGCCATAGGCCCCATTACTGTATTTTCATCCAATGGATTTCCTAAAGGATACTGTTTAACTGTTTCTATAATTGCTTCTAATAACTTTTCTTTAACAGATGCAACTGCAATAATCCGTTTAGCTGAAATACACACCTGCCCCGTGTTATTTAACCTTGATGCAACGATGACATCCGCTGCCAATTGAATATCTGCATCAGCCAATACAACAGCCGGGTCACTCCCACCGAGTTCAAGTACCACACGCTTTAAATGCCGCCCTGCATGTGCTGCAATTTCAGCACCTGCACCCGCACTTCCGGTAAAAGTCACACCGACAACAGCTTCGTGCGCAATCACCTCAGCCGCAACTGTATTATCAAGGACTAAGTGCTGAAACACATGTTTAGGAAATCCTGCTTCGATAAACAATTTTGCAAGGGTCTCCCCCGTACCGCTCGAAATAGGGGCATGCTTTAATATCGTGGTATTTCCTGCTGCAATCGTCGGTACTGCGTATCTTATCACCTGCCAAAATGGGAAATTCCAAGGCATAATTGCAAAAACCACTCCCAATGGGCGATACACCACTTTCGTATCTTTCATATCCGTTTTAACACATTCAGGCGCAAGATACGCTTCTGCATGCTCCGCATAATGCTCACACACCCAAGCGCACTTTTCAATTTCACTTAAACCTGCCTGTATTGGCTTTCCCATCTCTTGTGCCATTAAACGCGCATACGCTTCTTTTTTAGCACGTAGACCTGCCGCCAGACGCAATAAGCACGCACAACGTTCCTTCCAAGATGTTTTACGCCACGTTTGATAAGCTTTATGTGCATCTGAGACATGAGCATATGCTGCTTCTTTTGTCAGTTCCGGATACGACTGAATCACTTCCTCAGTTACAGGGTTAACCGTTTGGATCATTGTAAAACCTAAATAAAAGTCAATCCTTAAATTTTATGCTACCTACGGAAGGACATCAATCGAAACTTGAGGTAAAATGCGTTTTATTGCACCATTCAGAATATGCTATTATCCAATAATAATCCCATTGATACTTTATTCTTAACTTATGACTTCACTTCGACCCATTTTATACCGCTTAATCACCCTTTTATTCATCTCAAATACAGCTTTCGCTTTTCCTCATGGCTGTGAATCCAGTGGTTTTGGTTTTAACGACCCTTATGTCATTTTTAATGATACCGGCCGCCAAACTTTTTTTCTTATCCAGAATCACTCAGATATCAAAATTGAACTCCAAAGAGTTGAAACAGAAGATACATTTATGAGCCCTAAATTACGAAGCAACTTAAACCCAGACAAATGGTCTGCATTTGCCTCTGATACAAGTGATGTTCACTTTCAATGCCTCACCTACTCAAATGAAAAACCGATTCGTATTAATTGTCGTGAAACTTTGACCATTTGCCAATACCCCCGCGCCAAGTTTGCCTTAAGTAATATGGGCAGCTACTGGGTTTCAACCAACAAACCTCAAAAACAAGTGATTAGAGATTCAATTAAGAAAGGTATTTTATTGCGCTGGTAATTCTATTTATAATACCTTTAATCAACATAAACCAGATGTAAGGACAAGCCATGGCCAAAACACCTTCCTCCATGCTTCCCCTCGGAACGCAAGCACCAGGATTTTCACTCACAGATGTGATGACTGAACTACCTGTTAATTTACACCAATCAGATAATCAAGAAGCTGCAACCGTTATCTTTTTTATTTGTAATCATTGCCCCTATGTGAAACATATCAACCAGGCTATTACCGAACTGGCTCATGACTATCTTCCTCAAAATATAAGATTCATTGCAATTAATGCCAACGATACCAATAAGTATCCCGATGATTCACCTGAAAACATGAAAATCACAGCAAAAGAAGAAGGCTACCCTTTTCCTTATTTATTTGATGAAACACAAGAAGTCGCTAAAGCTTACCACGCCGCATGCACACCTGATTTTTTTGTATTTGATCAAGATTTGCTGCTTGCTTATCGCGGACAATTAGATGATTCAAGACCCGGAAATGGTTTAAAACCAGATGGGAGCTCAATTCGTGAAGCACTTGACTGCTTAATAAGAGGCGCTGCTGTGCCTCACCATCAAAAACCGAGTATCGGTTGTAATATTAAATGGAAAGAGGCACAAGCCATATAATTTGCTGGATGCCGCGCGAACAAGTCCTGAAAGTGAGAAACGCTCAGGAGCAAGTCGCGGCACGTAGGCTATCTAGTTGCTACAATCCCCTTCTACAACACAGGGATATAAACCTTTAGAAAAGGCATAATTATTATCCGCATCAAAATTCAATGTCCAATCAAACACGCCCCCGATATCGGGATACGAATTAGGGGCCGTATAACTACGACATGCCTCTCCTGTTCGTAAACATTGAATCGCATCTTTTACGATAGGAATAACAGCCGCAGGCGACCCATCACTGGCCCCTGAACCATTCTTCGAAGCATAACCAAGTACAACCTGTGAAGGCGTTAAAAGACTTTTATAGGGTTGAAAGTTTGAAGGCCAGTCTTCTAACAAATCAGCTGCAACAGCAACTGCTGTATCAGGATATGCTGTCAATGCATCCTCGTCACTTTCAAGAGGATAACAACGCCCATCAAGCCCCAAAACACACCCCGAGTTATAAATTTGAAAGCCCACCCAGGTAAGTGATGGAGCCGTTTGCATCACAAGTGATGCGTAATTCCCCCAAAATGAAGCAAAAGTTGCCGTGGCCGCAACATTAGCAAGCTGAGGGGCTAACGTTAGCAAACTATCTGGCGACTGTTCGTGGAAGCTATTGATAATGGTAGAAAGTGTGGCAATATCGCAGTTGGGATTATAGACCGTGCCATCACCACAACCCTCAGTTGGGTCACTAAATGACAACCCTGGATTAAGGCCTGATTCAATATCAAAATCAAACCCATCAAGCCCATAATCAGTTACCAATTTAGCCATTGAGTCATTAAACTTCCCGATAAACTCATTCGGGCTTGCTGCAAGACTGATAGCTTGCGTAAAGCTAACCGTTGTATCAGGTATGCTCGTTGATGCACCACCAAGCGATAATAAGACTTTAACACCTACCGCATGCAACTCATCAACATACGTTTTTAAATCAAACCCACTCACTGCCTCAATGTTAATGGTGCCGGGATCGGTTGTACTAAACAAACCAAACGCAATTAAAACATGAGTATAATGAGCTGCGACAACGTCTTCAGCCTTTGGAGGCTCTACCCAACCATATAAATAACCAATGATTCTACCGGGTGTCACGGCCAAAGCTTTTATCTTTTGAACTGAAATAGGTTGGCTTCGCGCATTCAGAGCTAGCTGAAACTCAATTTCTTCTTTTTCAACAACTCTATTTGTCCCTCTAGCAACTCTAAAAGATTGAACCGCATTGTCTTTTGCTGGAAAAAGACACCAATTATTTTGAGGGTTAACCTTACAAGCCCTATTATCACCTGAAAGAGAAAAATCAGGATGAGAGATTTGTAGCCCTGCACTATTATAAGTAAAGCCTGGTGTTTTTGTGTGAACAATTAAAGTTCTCCCGGAACCACCATCTGCATCTTTTACAAAAGACACATACGCAAACGGTTGCACAGCAGCATAAGCAGACAATACAAAACCACCAAAGCCCATTAAAAGCCCTAATTTTGCATACAAAAACATCTTTTTCATATCACATTCCTATTGATAACGTTCAATTGAGTTCAATCAAATTAAGATTGAACACATCAGTGCATTCGAATAAAGATTCCCTGTTTTAAGGGTTGTTTGAATCTGATCATTTAATACTTTAAATTTTCCTTCCCCCAAATAGAAAAATTGATATCCGCACTCCAGGGGTACTTTCGCAAAAAAGTCAGATATCTGTATACCAAAACCTGCCGTCGCACTAAAAGTTGTGGTGGTTTTACCTGCAAATGTTTCTGTCACTACCGGAACAACTCGACCTTCTCTCACAATAGGTCGCTGATTAAAATCACTGGTTTTCATAAAATTAGGCCCAATACCCGCATTTAAGGTTAAAGAAGTTCTTGGAACAACCAAATCAATGGTTGATTTTGCTTCAGCATAAAGGGGGTATTGTGTTGTTTTGTAATCATAAAGCAAATTTTCATAAATGTTTTCTTGTCTTATAATGCCACCTGACTCCACAGCAGAAAGATAAAACCAATTAAGACCATAACTCATTTTCACACGCCCATACGTGTGACCATCAACAAAATAACCAGCCCCTAAAAAATAATTAGCATCCTTAACCGAATGATCTCCAAGAAAACCACCATCAGGATTAGCATGTGACACGATAAAACGGTCACCAATCAAATCTCTAATATTAATAAACTGCTCACTGCTTTCATTACGCCAATAACCACCTATCTGGAATATAAAATGACCTTGGGTCAAACAACGAATATAATCTGGCTTTGATTCACTAGAATCCATTGTTCCTGCAAAAATAGTTTGAGAAAAAACGCTTAAAATAATCGAGTAACACAGTACTTTAACAGCCTTTAATGATTTAAATTTCAATATAAAAGGCATCATGGTTATTCTCAAGTAAATAAATGAATAACAATAAACTATAGAATCAATAAAACAGTGTCAACAAACAAAAATCATTAAGCTGAATATGAAATTCGCATTTCAAATATTACTTATATATATTATTCATACTTTATACGATAAAAAAGGCTCTGTAATATGTTTAAAGTAAATGACATGATAAAAATAATACTTTACTTTTCCCCTTTTCTTTTGACTACAATAACCATTGCAGCACCTAAACAAAAAACAACAGCGCAAGCAAATCCACTTTTTGAAATTACCCTTCTTGAAAAAAACACAAATCACATTCAAATATCAGAAAAAGCAAGCAAAGATGTTGATTACCGCGTTTGTAACCGCACCAAAATATCCCGAACCATTTCTGTTCCTAGTATCACTGGAATAGAACCCATGAATATAGGCCCTCTTTCTTGTCTTAACGAACTAAATAACGAGGTTGGCTTACATCCAAACACATGTTGTTTTTTAAAACTAAGAGTTGACCTACGTGCAAAAGCTGCTCTTAAACGTTTTTCAAGAAGTGGTAAAAATAACTTCCCTCAAGTTCGCCACGGCGATTTTTTAGCTTCCCAGGCCTCCAGTACCGATGCCCTAACCGTTACAGAAACAACCTCTGTTGAACCGCCTATAGTGCTATCAGGTCTATTTCAGACCACAGCTTCTGAAGGAAATTTCTTATACTACCCCCTAATAGAAGTAAGTACCGATAATGGAAGCTCTTGGAGTGTGTCCAGCTCAACAACAAGCCCATCTACAACGCCTCCTTTCGGTGGAGAGGTAAACAACATTTTTACAAACTCAATAAGTTGTAGCAGTAGTGGTGTGTGTGTTGTTCCAGGCGCTTATAACCCTCAGGGTAGTGATAACACGAATCCTTTTTTAGCGGTTACACTTAATGCTGGAAGTACTTGGTTCTCTCCTATGGCTATCACAAACCCAGCAATAACACCTTCATATGAAGCAGAGTATGCATTTACCGGGTTACTTAGTTCCAGTTGTACAACTTCATTTTGTGCTGCTACAGGAAATTATTTTGGACAATATAATGGCGCTGTGATAAACCTTCCTTTAACCGCAATCGGTACCAATAATAATGGCACTTGGTCTTGGCAGTATCTTTCAGGAACAGAAAATTTACGTGAAATAGAGCCTGCATATTCATCATATGCTTTTTCTAGCTCTTTCTCTAACAGAACAAGTTGCCTTGACTCATCGACCAGTAGTACCAGCTCATTTTGTATCAATGCAGCTCAATATGAAAGTAACAATATTATTTATCCTTTAATATCTGTTATCAGCAACGCTACTGGCTCATGGATTCAAAATTATGTTAAAACCAGCAGTTATATTAATTCAATCCCTAACTATGCTTCTTTTCAATTTAATGATTTAAATGGAGCATCCTGTACCAATGAAAACTATTGCTTCGTTATCGGTAATTATGAGGATACCTCAGGGCACACTAACCCTCTATTACTACAAAGCGCTGATGCCTCTGATGTGACTAGCGCTTGGACTTATCCTGCTGGTATTAGCACCAGCAATATAACACCTGCATTTGTATCTGATGGCTCTTTAAATGACGCCAGTTGCAGCGGAAACATTTGTATTGCTGCAGGAAGCTTTATAGGAAACTATACCAATGCTGCTGGCGTTACTGCTCATACCGAGCTTCCCTTAGTTACACTCACTAATAATGCAGGCACCACTTGGAACTATCAAACTGATATTACCTCATCAACAATATTACCGGATTCATTTGTATCTGATGGTACGTTGACAGGTACAAGTTGTAGTGGAAGCAGTCCTGTTGTTTGTGTGGCTGTAGGTAGCTTTATAGGTAACTATACCAATAGTGTAGGTATTACTGTAGAGACGCAGCTCCCCTTAATTGCACTCACCGGTAATGCCGCTGGTACTTCTGGCACGACAACCTGGCGTTACCCAGAACAATCTTATTTGGCCAATATAGATGGCTTTATTAAAGGCTCTTTAAGTGCTGTAAGCTGTAATAACAACGGTGAAGTTTGTGTCGCAGCAGGTAGTTACACAGCAGAAAAAACAACTAGTACCGGCCATCCTACGATAAGCGAATATCCTTTAGCTCTCATCAGTACAGACGGAGGAAGTTCTTGGGTTTATAACTCTGCTGTCATCCCTTCTGCTTCATTAGGCGCAACAGCATCTTCTTTCAACAGTGCGGCAAGCTCATCATAATACTTATAAGGTATAAAGCCTTGGGAAGCCTCGTTAGAGGCTGTTATCTTCCCTACATACCCTGGCTTTATGCCTGAGCGATCCTCACTTTTTTCATGAGAATGATTTTATTCAAATAACACACAAAATGCCGTCGTTGCGAACGTAGCGACGGCAAAATAAAGGCTGGCAATTAAAAGTAATCTTAAAAATAGCAGCATCTAAAAAAGTGACCATCTCTCAGGAATAAATCAGGCCACGTAGACCGACAGATGAGTTGCCAGCAGCCCCTAAAAAAATCTCAAAAAAAAACCGGCCACTCCTAAATCAATAAGAATGGCCGGCTGGGGATATACTAAAGCGTTTTACTTCTCTTTAGTTACCACTGAGATTTGTAAATTTGCGCTTACTTCGCTGTGAAGCTGAAGTGCAAGTGTATATTCACCAATTGATTGTAATGGGCCTTCTGGCATCATCACTTCACGCTTGTCTACTTCAATTGAACGAGCAGCTAAAGCTTCGCTTACTTCGGCCACACCAATCGAACCATACAATTTACCCTCGTCAGTAGCTTGTACTTCAATCACTAAAGTTACATCATTCAATTGTGCAGCACGTTGCTCTGCTTTTGCAAATTCTTGCTGTGCTTTCTTTTCAAATTCAGCGCGACGCTTTTCGAAAACAACTTTATTTTCTGGTGTTGCAAACACGGCTTTCTTTTCTGGAATTAAAAAGTTTCGGCCATATCCTGCTTTCACATCAACCACATCACCTAAATTTCCTAAGTTTTTCACTTTATCTAACAAAATCACATGCATGTCATGCCCTCTTTACGTTGCTTTCCCAGCCTTTGCTGACAGGTATAAGCGAAAATTAAATAAACTATCAAATGCTCCAAGCAAAACATAGAGCGGTAAAATAACCCAAGATAAAAATATCATAGGAACAATCAGTAATAGCATTAATGCAAGTGGCCGTAGGTTTGAAAACGCATAAGCACAGAGACTTAAACCAGCCAGTATGAAATAAAACAACACCAGTGGTAAGCTATTAATACCTAAAAAACGCTCAAAATAAACGGCGACGAGTAATATCATTAACACAGCAAAGCTCGTTTTATCTCCTCGGAAGTGAAGCATTTCTTCACGAAAACCACCAGGATAAAACAACTGAGACTGAAGCGAACGTGCGAAAAGTAATGGCATGATAGCTGAGAAAACCACTGATACAGCTTGAATCCCTAATAAACAATTAGCCAAAACAAGCGTTGAAACCCCCTGCTTTGTCCAAAATTCTAGGGCATTCGTCTGACTTGAAGCCATGGTTCGTATTGCCGTTTCCAAATGTGCATATTGTTGCAAGATAAAATCGGGAGAAAAAAACTGGATGACGGTTGTTCCTATCACCACACCGCCCAATAATACAACCGAAACAGCCCGCCAACTTGAAGTGGTCCTCAATGTGTACGCCGCCAAATAACAGGGCAATACATTAAGAAAAATCGACATCACAGCTGCTGACAGCGAAACAGTAAATACTGACACCAGTACATACACCAAGGACACCGGTAAGAACAACTTAAAACCTGCTCTTGCACCATGACGCAAAGTAACCAAAGCCATCAACACAAGCGAAAGCCAACCCACATATGGGATGGCCGCAAGCACGGTTGCTAACAACAATGCATGTTTTTCTTGTTCAAGCGCTTGACGCACTTGTTGTTGAAAAAAACCTTTTCGCACAATCTTTACCTATTTGTGGCTATCGCAATAAGGCAGAAGCGCCAAAAAACGTGCCAATTTAATTGCACGCGTAATTTGACGTTGCATGCCTGCAGGTACACCTGTAATCCGGCTGGGAACAATTTTTCCACTTTCCGAAACAAAACCTTTTAGCAAACCAATATCTTTATAATCAACCCCTGTTACAGCATCAACTGTAGGGCGGGCCATTTTTTTACGACGGTAATATGTTGACATATTAAATTCTCCCTTTATGCATCACGCGCATCGCGAGTTTCGCGTGCATCTTTTTTAATCATTGCAGACTCTTCTGTAACCGCTGCTTTACGGGTAATAATTAAGTGTCTTAAAACAGCATCGTTATACTTAAGCGTTGATTTAAGTTCATCGAGAGCTTCTTGGTTACACTCAATGTTCAACAAAAGATAATGTGCTTTATGCAAATCATTAATGGGGTACGCAAGTGGTCTTCTGCCCCAATCTTCATTACGATGAACAACGCCTGCATGTTTTGAAAGAATGGCAAGATAACGCTCAAGCATGTTAGGTACTTGTTCGCTTCTGTCAGGGTGAATCATGAACACGATTTCATAGTGTCTCATGTGATCTCCTTTAGGGTTAAAGCCTCCGCTGATCACGACATCTGCGTAAGGCAAGGTTATATAAGCGGGCACATGATAACCGAACTAACATCAAGAATCAATGAAACTGTAAGCGCTAGCGAGATTTTTATGGGGCTGACCCGGAACGTAAAGATAATAAATTATGTAATACATCATACAGTTTTGAAAGGCCTTCTTCAGGTAAGTAAATCTTTAACAGTTTATCTACTTCTTCTCCTCTTAACAGTCTATACTCCTCCTCCTCCTCCGACTCCAATCTCATACATGCCTGAACTGTGATGCCGTTTTCTTCCAGCTTCTCTTGAAGCTCTTCCATCTCCTCTTGGCTTATCGACACTTCAAAATGGTCAATATCCGCCTCACACTCAAAGGACGTGGCACCCACCACTTGAACAGAAGAACCGGAAGTAGAGCTAAAGTTAGAAAAAGCATCTAAAACTTCTTCTATTTGCTCTTCAAATGTAATATCTACCATATTATTTCTCTCTCGTAGCTTAAATTTTAAATTGATAAAAAAGTTATTAATGGCAATCAAAATTTTTCTGCTTTAATCGACTGAGACCAAGAACAGGAAAAATGAGAACAGATAAAACGCCCGCACCAACCAGTGCTACGGCATTAACAGACAATATTTTACCACTCATGCTACCAAGATGAGTCATCACGACAATTAAAGGCAATCCAGTCGCCGAAAAACAAATCAAGGCTTGTTGTTCCACTTTTTCTATCTCATGACGGAAAAATATAAAAACAGGCACCGCACGAACAATTAACAAACAAACAAAGAAAAAAAGCACGCGACTGATAGCATCAAACGAAGCAAGCGTTTGAATATCAAACCTCAAACCACTTACAATAAAAAATAACGGAATAATAAAGCTATACCCAACTGCTTTTAATTTACTATCAACTGTTTCTCTATCTTTTTCTGCAATAAAAAGCTGGACAATAATACCTGCGGAAAAAGCACCCATCAGAACATTCAACTTCAGGGTGATTGCTAAACAAACAAGGCAAAAAATTAAAAAGATTGAAATCCTAATAGGAAGCTGACTACTTAAATTAAGATGATTACTAATAAATTGACTCGATTTCCATTTCTTCATTTTCGCCACAAATACAGCTGAAATGACAGTGAATGTAATAAAAAATACAAGAAATAACACCGTCACTTCCGGTTTTGCCTCAGTAAATAAAAGAGAAATAATAACAATAGGTGCAAACTGGCTTATTGCTCCCATTGCCAATACAAATACCCCAAATTTTGACACTAGGTTTTGGCTATCTTGTAATATTGGGAGTAATGCACCAAGTGCTGTTGTTGTCAGTGCAAGCGCAATGATACCCCTTTCCAAGGTTAAATCCATACTGGCCACTAGAGCCAGTGCAATCAATAGCGACACAAGCCAGCTAATACACGCTAAAAAAAGTGGTCTGCCTCTTATTTTTTGAAGATCAATATTTAATCCTGCAAGAAAAATAAGAAAGATAAGCCCAACTGTGGAAAGCCCATTTAGCCTAGGATCTAACTGAACAAGATCTAATATTTGAGGACCTATAATAATACCAAGCATCAGTTCAAATACGATGGACGGCACAAAAATCCATTTTATTTTTTCTGAAAGAATAGGGGCTATTACCGATGCTAAACTAATAATTAAAAGCTTTACTACTAAGAGCTGTCGCAAAACATCAATCATATGAGCCATCAGCAATATCCATATTAGAAAATCATTATTTTGGTCTACTCAGCAAATGCTGCGTTACTATAGACCTCTTGTACATCATCCAAATCCTCTAAAAAATCAATTAATTTTTCGAGTGTTTCTAATTGCTCAGGCTTTAACTCAACAGCTGTTTGTGCGCGCATGGTCAAATGCGACTGATCCACTTCGAACCCTGCAGCCGCCAATGCTGACAGTATTGTGTGATAACCATCTGGCGGCGTAATCACTTCAAGCTGCTCTCCATCTAAAATCACATCTTCAGCACCTGCTTCAATCGCAACATCCATTGCTTTTTCATGATCAGGTGTGGAAACCAATAATATTTCGCCTTGCTTATCAAACAAATATGCAACAGAGCCATCGGTTCCTAAATTTCCACCATATTTTGTAAATGCGTGACGTACCTCCGATACCGTTCGATTTTTGTTATCTGATAAACAATCCACCAAAATAGCAACACCACCAGGCCCATATCCTTCGTAACGCATAACAATCATATCAGCGCCATCTAAACCACCAGCACCACGCTTAATCGCATTATCAATGGTGTCACGCTTCATATTAGCCTTCAATGCTTTTAAAACAGCATCTCTAAGCCGTGCATTTCCTGCTTCATCAGCCCCACCTTCACGTGCTGCAACTGAAATTTCACGTATTAATTTTGTAAAAATTTTTCCGCGCTTAGCATCTTGTGCTCCTTTTCTATGACGAATATTTGCCCATTTACTATGTCCAGCCACAATTTAGTCCTCTTTGATCAACATTCAAAATAAAAAATAAAAATTTAAAGCGAAGTATAGTATGCTTTGGCCAAAGGATGAAGCAGAAACAATTCTAGGAGAACAATATGACTTTAAGTGGTTTTGGAAATTATCACGCAACGGAAGCCACACCAGGCGCCCTACCTCCTAATCAAAACGCCCCTCAACATTGCTCTCATGATTTATATGCAGAACAATTAAGTGGTAGTGCCTTTACTCAACCGAGACATCAAAACCTTTATAGCTGGCTTTATCGCACCAAACCCTCTGTCAATCAAAATGATTTTACGCCTTATACCAGTACACCACGACAGCCTTTTGCCGCAGCACAGCCCCCAAACCCTTTCCGTTGGTCACCTTTCCCAACCCCAAGTACCCCTCAAGATTTTCTTGAAGGTCTATTCCATGTTGCCGGAAATCAAGGCCTTAATACTTATATCTATCGATGTACAACATCTATGAACAAAAAGTTTTTTAATAACCGTGATGGCGAACTTTTATTTGTCCCTTACCAAGGTGAATTGCTACTCAGAACCGAATTTGGTGCTTTAACAATTCGTCCCGGTTGGATTGCTGTCATTCCTCGGGGAGTTAACTTTACCGTTGAACTGCTCACCAACTGTGCTTGTGGTTATCTTTGCGAGAATGGTGGCGCACCTTTGACCCTACCCCAATTAGGCCCTATTGGTGCTAACGGACTTGCAAACCCACGACACTTTCTTTATCCAACCGCACTAGTCGATGAAAGTTTAGAAGACGTTGATATTATTTGTAAATATCAGCAAAACTTGTGGATTTCAGAAAATAATCATACCCCGCTCAACGTGGTTGCATGGCACGGGAGATATGCACCTTATGCCTACGACTTATCTCTTTTCAATACCATCAATACCGTCAGCTTTGACCATCCAGATCCGTCTATATTTACAGTCTTAACCTCTGAGAGTCAGACCCCTGGTGTGGCACATCTTGATTTTGTGATTTTTCCACCACGTTGGATGGTCGCAGAGCATACGTTTAGACCACCTTACTTTCATCGAAATTTTATGAGTGAATTGATGGGGCTTATCCAAGGAGAGTACGATGCAAAACAAGAAGGATTTTCTGTAGGAGGTGTGAGCATCCACAATTGCATGGCACCCCATGGACCAGATGCAGAAACACACAAAATGGCAACAACCGAAGCTCTAGAACCTAAACGATACGAAGATACCTTAGCCTTTATGTTTGAATCTCACCTGCCTTGGCTTGTGACAACAGATGCGCTTGCTCACCCTCTACGTCAACTTGATTATACGTCTTGCTGGAGCTTTTAGGTAAGGTAGCAAAACAAAGCGCAATAAATAAAAAGAAAAAGTAGCCTGTTCCTGAATAAAGTAATAATGAATCTGTCAGGCTACCTATTATAAAGGGTAATAAACTAGCAAATGCCATTGCCCGCACTTCAATAAGTTGGTAGCTCTCCCACAGTAAACTTCCTAAAAAAACAACAAATAAAAATAAACCCAACACACCATAGTCTGCAGCAATAAGCCAATATTGACTGTGTGGTTCCCAAACCGTTAATTGCTTCCAATCAGAAACCGGCGTATCACGCTCAAATAAATAACTAAAACCACCCGTACCATTACCAACCCATGAGTGATATTTAAATAAATCATAAGCATAAGCATGGAACTGTAATCGTAATCCAAGGGAGGTGTTTTTATGATTCTGATGGTATGAAGTCCAGTCCTCCTCAACTTGATGCACCAAAAACTGCATGGTCGGATTCACTTGATAGCTCACAAAAAAACAGAGTAAAAATCCACTGCCCCAAAGCATTGCTTTCTTCCACGAAAAACACTGAAAAAACCAAATCAGCATCACAACTGTATATGCCACATAAGCCATACGGCCAGTACAAATAAACAGGACAGTATAACTTAATAAAAGCGTAAACAATCCATAAAGTGCTCGCTGTAAACCTTTTGTTTTTAAAGCAAAGAATGCTGTCAAATAAGCAGCAAAGGCAAGCATGTAACCTGTCATAATATGATTACGAAATAATTTTCCCGGATCTATGCCACCATAATGGATAAAACCCATTGCCTTGATGATTAACAAAACACTCGTAATCAACATAGCAAATAAAAACGCATGGGCGCCCGCGTTTCGAGCACGCTTATCCCGAAAACCAACCACAAAAAAGGGTAAATACAATAATTTCGTATATTTCTCAAGCACAGCCCATTTTGCATGCCATGTCGCAGGACTCCAAAAGCAGCCAAGCAAAGTCAAAACAAATAAAGCCAAGGCCGAAAGCACCCAGGGGCATTTTAGAAGATGATGCAAATCAGCACGACAACCTGGATCTAACACTAAAAAAAACAGAGCTAAAGCAACAAATACGCTTCTCGCCGTTGAACTAATCGGTAAAGCAAACAAAGACAATACAAGAAAAATAGAACCCCAGGAGGCAAACTTCGCCATCATTTATGTACTCCATCCACATCAAGCACAACTTTATCTTGATAAATTTGTTTAATGCCCCGAAAAAAACTACCTTGCGCATTTAAAATTGCAAGCATGAGCCCTGCCTTACCATCTAAAAATCCTCGTTGAAACACATAACAACGCAAAAACATCCAAAGGGCTCCTGAAAAACTTCGTGTAAAACCTGAGTGACGTTTTTCATCTAAACGAATTTTAGCAGAATAAGAGGAGTATTTATCCATTTTTTGAATGGCATGACTAATATCCAAAAACGAATCATGAAAAAGTGGCGCTTTAAGTTGTTGAATGCGTGTATTTTTAGGCAGTACAATTTTTTCATGCACCACATCATCACTGAATTTTGCCCCTTCACGCTTAAAAAAACGTGCGTGACGTGTTGGGCTAGATGAAAACCGAAGCGGTTTATCATAAAAACATAACCGTATCGGTACACGACAAGCGTCGACTTTATCTTCTTTCATAACCTGTAATAATTTTATTTTGAGCGCTTCATCAACCCATTCATCCGCGTCTAAATGAAGCACCCATTTCCCTGTTGCGTAGGACAAAGCGCGTTGTTTTTGAATACCATACCCTTGCCAATCTGTATTTATAAAAACATTTTGAGTATACGTTTTAGCAATCTCAACCGTATTATCAGTGCTCCCTGAGTCAAGCACAATTATTTCATCTGCCCACTTAACCGAATCTAAACAACGTATGATTCGACGAGCTTCATTTTTTGTAATAATAATAACACTGAGCATAAATTTGTTAACACATCAATCGGTTGGTTATTCTAAGCAAAATTAGATTAAGCTGATAAAAGATAAATATAACATTTTTAGTAATCATAGGGAAAAAAAACATAAAAAAATCCCGTGTTTAAAACACGGGATTAAAAATATTCAAACGTCAATTAAAGCTTTAACACACCCCTTCTCGATAGTCAGAAGTATCAAAATTTAATTTATCATCTTTGAGTGTCAACAGAGCATGTCCACCCTTTGAAAGCTTTCCAAATAAGAGCTCCTCGGCAAGCGGTTGTTTCACCTCATCTTGAATCAAGCGCGCCATAGGACGTGCTCCCATGCTTTTATCGTAACCATTCTCAATGAGCCAGGTACGCGCGGCTTTATCAACCTTTAACGAGACGCCCTTTTGACTCAATTGCTCTTCGAGTTCCATAATAAATTTATCAACAATTAAACCAATGGTATGTGTATCTAGCGTTGAGAAGTTAATAACGGCATCTAGACGATTTCTAAACTCTGGCGTAAATTGCCGCTTCAACACTTCTGTACCATCTAAATTATTATCTTGCTCTGAGAAGCCAATTGAATTACGACTCATTTCTTGAGCACCCACATTACTTGTCATCACTAAAATCACATGTCTAAAATCAACAGACCGCCCATTTGTATCGGTCAGTGTACCGTGATCCATAATCTGTAACAGTAGATTAAATACATCTGGATGCGCTTTTTCAATTTCATCTAAAAGTAATACTGCATGTGGATGTTTATTTACTTCTTCTGTTAATAATCCACCTTGGTCATAGCCAACATATCCTGGAGGTGCACCAATGAGTCGTGACACCGTATGTTTCTCCATGTACTCAGACATGTCAAAGCGTAACAAATCAACCCCTAAAACATTCGCTAATTGCCGTGTTACCTCTGTTTTACCGACCCCTGTTGGACCCGTAAACAAGAAGCTTCCAACCGGTTTCGTTTCTTCTCTAAGACCTGATCTTGCTAGGCAGACAGCTGATGATAGTGCCGTAATTGCTTCATCTTGCCCGTAAACCAGAAGTTTTAAATCACGCTCTAAGTGTCTTAAAACATCTTTATCGCGTGTGGAAATTTTTGTAACTGGGATGCGTGCAATTTTAGCAACCACTTCTTCAACTTCTGTGACACTAATAATTTTTTTACGTTTTGATGCTGTTAATAAATTCTGATAAGCACCTGCTTCATCAACTACATCAATTGCTTTGTCTGGCAAGAAACGCTCATGAATATGTTTTGATGATAACTCTGCTGCGGCACGCAGAGAAGGAACAGAGAACTTAACGCCATGATGCTCTTCAAGACGTCCTTTTAACCCTTTTAAAATATCAAAAGTTTCCTCAATGGTTGGTTCAACCACATCAATTTTTTGGAACCGTCTTGCAAGTGCGCGGTCTTTCTCAAAAATACCTCGATATTCTTGGTACGTAGTAGACCCCATACATTTAAGTTCACCATTAGCCAGTAACGGTTTAATTAAATTAGAAGCGTCCATGACCCCACCTGACGCGGCTCCCGCACCAATAATCGTGTGAATTTCATCAATAAACAAAATACCACCATCTTGTTCACTGAGTTGTTTTAAGACTGATTTTAAACGTTTTTCAAAATCACCTCGATATTTTGTCCCTGCAAGTAATGCGCCTAAATCTAGAGCATACACCACACAGTGCTGAATCGCTTCTGGCACTTCTTCATCGACAATCCGTCGTGCAAGGCCTTCTGCAATCGCCGTTTTCCCAACACCTGCTTCACCCACCAATAAAGGGTTATTTTTACGTCGACGACAGAGCACTTGAATACTACGCTGCAACTCTTCATTCCGCCCAATCAGTGGATCAATTTTACCGGCTTTGGCGCGTTTGTTTAGATTTAAACAATAACTTTCTAGAGGGGACTCTTGAACTTCTCCCCCCATCATTTCTTCATCAAACGCAGGATTCATGTTTTCATGGAAGCTCTGACGCTGCTGCTTTGATATACCATGAGAAATGTAATTAATCACATCTAAACGTGTGATATTTTCTCGCCTTAAAAAGTAAACGGCTTGGCTTTCTTGTTCACTAAAAATGGCCGCTAATACATTAGCGCCACTGACTTCTGTTTTACCGGCAGATTGCACATGAAACACCGCTCGCTGCAACACCCGTTGAAATCCAAGGGTTGGTTGCGTTTCACGCTCTAGCTCCCCTTCAGGAATTTTAGGTGTTGTTTCATCGATGAATTCGATTAAATCACGTCTTAATGTTTCAATATCAGTATCACAAGCTTGCAGCACATTACCTGCAGCTGGGTTGTCTAACAATGAAAGAAGCAGATGTTCAACTGTCATAAACTCATGTCGTTTTTCTCGAGCCTCTTTAAAGGCAAGATTTAACGTGAACTCAAGCTCTTTATTTAACATAATCTTTGCTCCTATCTGGCTTAAGCCAAGTTCAAACAGCCTCCATCAAACACAACAATGGATACTCATTTAACTTGGCATACTCATTAACCAACCCCACAATGGTTTCGGCTACATCATGAGTAAACACACCGCAAACTGCGCGACCTTCTACATGTACTTGCATCATTACGCGTGTCGCTACATCTTCTGTTAAATGGAAAAAACGCTGTACAACCTCAACTACAAATTCCATTGGCGTATAATCATCGTTATACAAAACCACTTGGTACTGCTTTGGTGTTTGTACTGCCAGTTCAACTGATGCCTCAGTAACCATTTCCCCTTCAGTTTCTGTTGGCACCTGTCTTGGCATAAACAAACTCCTGTTACTTTTTTTATAGTCTTTGAAAACAGATTTAGCCAGTAAATCAGTAAGAGAATTTCCGATTAAATGTGTAAGGAAAAAGAAAAAAGAAAAAAAGCCAAGGAAAATTGGGTCTCCTTAGCCTTTAACAACGTACACCATACAAAAACTATTTCATATTAAATAGGTAAACATGCTATAAAAAAATAACTTTAACAGTGTTATTATTTCCTAATCTATATAATTTAAAGTGAATGACCTAGCCACCCATTCTTACATTGCGCTCTCTCGGCTGTTGCGTTCTATCAGTACAAACACCTTCTTCACCTGGCATACTGGGACTCGAAAAAATACTATAGTCAAGTACGGCACCACGTGCTGCATCAGCTTCCTTCGCTGCATCAGCTTCATCAAGGAGGGTGACTAATGTAGGAATGAGATCATCTTCTCCATCACCCCACACAGCCTCTTCATGATTGGAAGGAGCAATTGGGTTCATTTGACGAGGTAAGCTCGCCTCTATATTCGGCGTACCATCTAAAGGACTACTGGTGGCTTCAGATAAATCACCAAAAATAGCAATATCATCTAAAAAATCGTCACCTCCAAAAGCGTCATAAAAGCTTCTTTTTTGATTTAACTTCCCGCCCCCCCCCGCTGCAGAAACTATTTTTAAAATAGATTCACGTGAGTGTCCAGAAGAAAAAAGCATTTTACTGTGCTCAAGCACAGCCTCAAGATTCTTGGAACCTCCGCTATGCGAGACCATACGAACGAGGTCTTCTGAATTAAATTCAAGCGCCATTAAAGCAGCCTGATATCTCGCAACAGCCTCAAGATTCTTGCTTCCCCCATTATGCGAGACCATACGAACGATTTGTTCTGAATTAAACCCAAGCGTCATTAAAGCAGCCTGATATCTCGCAACAACCTCAAGGTTCTTACTTCCCCCACCATGCGAGACCATACGAACGATTTCTTCTGAACTAAATCCAAGCGTCATTAAAGCAGCCTGATGTGTCACAACAGCCTCAAGGTTCTTACCCCCCCCACCATGCGAAACCATGCGAATCACTTGCTCTGAATTAAGCCCAAGCTCCATTAAAGCAGCCTGATATCTCGCAACAGCCTCAAGATTTTTGCTTCCCCCAATATGTGAGACAATACGAATCACTTGCTCTGAATTAAGCCCAAGCTCCATTAAAGCAGCCTGATGCGTCACAACAGCCTCAAGATTCTTGGAACCGCCAATATGTGAGACCATGCGAACGAGGTCTTCTGAATTAAATCCAAGCGTCATTAAAGCAGTATGATATCTCGCAACAGTCTCAAGATTCTTGGACCCCCCAATATGTGATGCAATACGAATAATTTGAGCACGTGTTAAGTGATGAGGCGCATCCATTAAAACAGGGTAACAAGCAAGAACTGTACGAACTGTATTAAAAGACGATTTTCGAATAATCAGTTTTTCAGCTTCTAACGCTGAAAAGCCTGCTTCTTGTAATGATGATTTTTCATCATTAAAACGCGTCTCTGATATACCATACTTGCTTAAGCGTGCTGTCAAATCTGAATGCATTTCTATCACTCAAAAAAAAATAAGAGTGACATTATAAAACAATTATGATTCAAATAGAATCTTTTTGTTTTTATTTAATTCATTTGTGAGGTTTTATCTCTCATCCGCCTGGTGCACTGTTGTTATATCTCGATGCTTGCACGCCATAAGCACAAGAACCTTCCTCAGCAGGCATAATGGGACTCGAAAAAATACTATGTTTAAATACGGCATATGCTACATCAGCTTCCTTCGCTGAATGCACTTCATCAAGGAGGGTGACTAATGTAGGAATAAGATCATCTTCCCCATCACTCCACACAGCCTCTTCATGATTGGAAGGAGGAACTGGGTTCATTTGACGAGGTAAGCTCGCCTCTATATTCGGCGTACCATCTAAAGGACTACTGGTGGCTTCAGATAAATCACCAAAAATAGCAATATCCTCTAAAAAATCGTCACCTCCAAAAGCGTCACAAAAGCTTCGTTTTTGATTGTGTTTTTTTGAGCCCCCCGATGCAGAAACGATTTTTAAAATAGATTCACGTGAGTGTCCAGAAGAAAGAAGCATTTTACTGTGCTCAAGCACAGCCTCAAGATTCTTGCTTCCCCCATCATGTGAGACCATACGAATCACTTGCTCTAAACTAAATCCAAGCGTCATTAAAGCAGCCTGATATCTCGCAACAGCCTCAAGATTCTTGCTTCCCCCATTATGCGAGGCCATACAAATCACTTGCTCTAAACTAAATCCAAGCGTCATTAAAGCAGTCTGATATCTCGCAACAGCCTCAAGATTTTTGGAACCTCCGCTATGCGATGCGATACAAACAATTTGAGCACGTGTTAAGTGATGAGGTGCCTCTATTAAAACAGGGGAATAAGCAATAACTGCACGAACTGTATTAAAAGACGACTCTCGGATGATCAGTTTTTCAGCTTCTAACGCTGAAAAGCCTGCTTCTTGTAATGATGATTTTTCATCATTAAAACGCGTCTCTGATATACCATACTTGCTTAAGCGTGCTGTCAAATCTGAATGCATTTCTATCACTCAAAAAAAATAAGAGTGACATTATAAAACATAAAAGCTTAAAAGAAAATCTTGTTGTCCTTTATTTAACCATACATGCAGAGCAATAAATTTACCCCTGCGCATACTATACAGGGGCAAATAAAGATTATGCCATATGCTGAACCATTGCAGCTGCAAATTCAGAACATTTCAACTGTTTTGCATCAGACATTAAGCGCTCTAAATCATAAGTCACGGTTTTGGCACGAATGGCATCTTCCATACCTTTGATAATCAAATCAGCAGCCTCATGCCAACCCAAATGCCGTAACATCATTTCAGCCGATAAAATAAGCGAGCCAGGATTCACTTTATCTTGCCCTGCATATTTAGGCGCTGTTCCATGTGTTGCTTCAAACACAGCAACCTCATCACTTAAGTTTGCACCTGGTGCAATTCCAATTCCACCAACCTGTGCTGCAAGCGCATCAGAAATATAATCACCATTCAAGTTAAGTGTTGCAATCACATCATAATCTTCAGGACGCAATAGAATTTGCTGTAAAAATGCATCTGCAATCACATCTTTAATAATAATATTACGATTGGTTTTAGGGTTTTTTAAAACCATCCAAGGACCACCTTCATGAAGTTTCGCACCAAACTGCTCTTTTGCAACTTGATAGCCCCAATCTTTAAAGGCCCCTTCTGTGAACTTCATGATATTGCCTTTATGTACAAGCGTTACAGAGTCGCGATCTTGATCAATAGCATACTGAATAGCGGCTTTCACCAAACGCGTTGTTCCCGCTTGTGACACAGGTTTGACCCCAATTCCACAGTTTTCAGGAAAACGAATTTTTTGAACCTGCATGGTATTTTTCAAAAAATCAATCACTTGATTTGCTTCAGATGTACCTGCTTGCCACTCAATACCTGCATAAATATCTTCTGAATTTTCACGAAAAATCACCATGTTAGTTTTCCATGGCTCTTTTAATGGGCTAGGTGTACCGTCAAAATAACGAACGGGTCTTAAACACGTATATAAATCCAGCTTTTGACGAATCGCAACATTCAATGAACGAATGCCACCCCCAACAGGTGTTGTTAAAGGTCCTTTAATAGAAACCACAAACGCTTGAATAGCTTTTAAGGTTTCTTCAGGTAACCAATCATCTGAACCATAGTGCTTGGTCGCTTTCTCGCCTGCATAAATTTCCATCCAGGCAATGCGTTTGGTATCGCCATACGCTTTTTCAACAGCTGCATCAACCACAGTGCGCATCGCAGGTGTCACATCAACCCCAATCCCATCTCCTTCAATGAAAGGAATAATCGGTTGGTTAGGCACGTTTAAAGACCAATCCGCATTCACTGTAATGGCTTCGCCTGCTTCAGGCACCTGAATTTTTTCGTACATGGGTCACTCCGTTTGCTGCAATCAATTTTAAAGGCACCTATCATAGCATCGCTATCGACCCACGTCAGCCACACTCACACGAATAACGGCTGAAATAGCATAAGGTACACCCCAAACCGCAATGATTGCGACAGCCAGTAAAAGTGCTAAATGCCCACTCACGGCTAATCCTTGCATCGCACTGGTTAATACACCCCCACCGAAAATCATCACCGGTAACGTGAGCGGCAATACAATCAATGCTGTAAAAAGTCCTTGGCTTTTTAAACTTAAGCCAAAGGCAGCTGAAAATGCGCACAGCATATAAAGCGTTGGCGTGCCAGCAATAAGACTTAGCATCAACACCCCCATCTCTGTGCCATTCAAGTCAAATAATAAAGCAATTAAAAAACATAATAATAAAAGAGGTATGACATAACTCAACCAATGAATTAAAAGCTTCACACGAATACGTGTATGCATTGAGACAGAAGACAATAACCATTGCTCGAGCACCCCGTCTTCACTTTCTTCTTGAAACACCCCTTCAGCCGAAAGAAAAAAAGCAAATAATGCTGCAATCCAAACCAAGCCTGGTAGAATTTTTTTAAGTAGTAGAGGATTGGCTTCAAAACCAAGCGGAAACAACAGTAGTACCATTAAAAAAAATAAACTCGCATTCACAATTCCTCTGCGTGCACGCCATTGAAGAACTGTTTCTCTGGCAATGATTTGTTTGATTGTACTCATAAATTCAATTCCTTGAGCACGTTCACATCCAAACCAAACGGTAAGGCTTGGTGAGACGTTAATACAATACTGCCATTCTGATTCAAATGCTGTTTAATTAAATCGGTCAATACTTGCATTCCCGCGTCATCAAGACCCACCAATGGTTCATCTAAGAGCCATAGTTCAGCCTTTGCAACCAACAGCCGTAATAACCCCACGCGACGCTTCTGACCTGCAGATAATAATCCTGAAGGCATGTCACATATATCTTGCAAATTAAGGCGCGTCAGTAATTTTATAAGTAACTTTTCATCAGTTACCCCTAAATCAAAACGCATATGTTCAGAGGGTGTTAAACGCATATTAACCCCATGTTGATGGCCTACGTAGCACAACTGATCGCCAAAAGAGATCTTACCTGAAAGCGGATGCAAGAGACCTGCTAATAATTTTAATAAAGTTGTTTTTCCTGCACCATTTTCACCTTTCACGTGTAAAGCGATGCCTTTTTTGACCGAAAAGCTCACATCTTGCAGTAATCGTTTATCAGGATAATCAAATACAAGATCTGTTACATGTAACATCTAGATTTCACTCAATATAACCGTTATGGTTAAGCATACCAGTTAATTAGAAAAAGCTCATAATTATGTTTATTTGCTCACCAAAGGAGCTCGCTCTCCTCATTGCAAATCGCAGAAAAAACTTAAAGCTGAGTCAAGCTGCTGTTGGCAAGCTCGTTGGACTCAAACAACAAACCATTTCAGAATTCGAAAAAAGGCCTGAAGGCACCAAGCTTGAAACACTTTTCAGAATTTTGTCTGCTGTTAAATTAGATGCCACCATCCTCACAAAAGACGAACAAACCCCGAAAGAATCACAATGGAACGAAGAATGGTAACTCAAAAAACACCCCGTCAAAGCCTCCATGTTTTAATGAACGGCCGTCTCATTGGCTCTGTCAAAAAAACAACGCATGATAATCTTAATTTTACCTATGCAAAAACCTGGCTCGATACCCCAGGTGCGCGTCCTATTTCTCTCTCATTACCCCTACTCAATAAACCATTCAAAACAAATCAAGTACAACACTTTTTTGATAACCTCCTGCCAGACAACCCCAAAATAAAGTCGCGCATTCAAGCCAAGTTTAAAACCAAAAGTGGACATACCTTTGATTTACTCGCTGCCATCGGCAAAGAGTGTGCCGGTGCGCTCCAATTTATCCCTGGCCGCATCCCGATTTTTAACCCAAAAATACGATTTGAACCCCTTAAGGACACAACGATTGCAGCGCGTCTACGTGACATTAAAAATTACCCTCTCGGTATGGCAGCAGGCCTTGATACCTTTTGCTTGACATTATCTGGCTCAAAAGAAAAAGCGGCTTTCTTATATCATAGCGATACTTGGGCAAGACCACGTGATAAAACCCCCACAAGCCATATTTTAAAATTACCCACAACAATACCCAATCAACTTGAAAACGAGTGGCTTTGCTTAAAAATAACCGAAGCATTCGGCTTACCTGTTGCTCACGCGCATCTGCTTCATTTTGAAGATATTCAAACACTCGCCATTAAACGTTTCGACCGTCAATATTCAAGTGATAAAAGCTGGCTCATGCGCCTCCCAACAGAAGATCTTTGTCAAGCACTTGGGGTCCCATCCCTTTCAAAATATACTCAAGATGGCGGGCCTGACATTAAAACCATTATGCGTTTCCTACTTGGCTCAGCAAACCCCATTCATGATCGAGATGTTTTTTATTGCAGTCAAATTTTGTTTTGGCTGCTTGCTGCAACCGACGGCCACGCAAAAAACTTCAGTATTTTTATTCAACCAGAAGGAAAATATCATCTCACCCCTCTTTATGATATTTCATCAAGCTATCCGCTCATGGCTCAAAAAAGCATTCACCCTGAAAAGATTCAAATGGCCATGCCTTTGCATACGAAACCAGCAACGCTTCATTGGCATCAAATCAAGCGCCAACATTTCTTAGAAACAGCCAAAAGCATTCATTATTCCGTTGAACGCGCTGAGGCTATTCTTGATGATATGTTAACGCGCGTTGATTCTGTCATCGAACAGGTTGCTATCAATTTACCGCTTCATTTTCCTAAAGGCGTATCTGAGCCTATTTTTGAGGGGATGCGATTTGTGAAAAACAAATTAAGCAAAACACATTCAAAGAAAGTAAAAGCGAGCACCTTGGCTTGATTGAATGCTTAAACCGATACACGCAGCAACGCTCGAAGCAGGCGACTTTCATCTGCATACAATTGATCTTGAAACACCAACACATGCGTGCGTGATGACTGCCTCGTCTCTAATTGATTTTGGAAAACAAGCCACATCAGCCAGCCAAAATCAAAACGAATACGTACAAGTTGATAACACTCAAACTGCTCTCGTTTGTTATAAATCCGCCACTGTTGTTCTAGATATTGTATTTGAACACAAGGTGAACCTGGTGTTTGCATACGCCATAAAAAAATAAAATAGGCGCTCATTACCCCTATTAAAAACACGTCAAATACCCAATAAAAATGAGATTGAAATAATGCAATCACTAAAACAACATACATCAACACCAAAAGCTTTTGATAATCCTTTGAAGCTTTAAGGTGTACCGTAACGTTGGATAAGGGTGACCATATGTTTGAACGCTTCGTCTTCAACGGTTTCATACCCCATAAACCAAGCATATAAATTAGGATCAGGCTCATGCAGCAAACGCTCAAACGTGGTTTGCTCGTTACGCGTCAGTGCATCCCAATGTGTTTTTAAAAAACGAGATAAAATTAAATCAAGTTCAAGCATGCCACGCCTGCAACGCCACACAAGCTTTGCTTTCTCATCAGCTATTGTTTGACTCAAAGTCATTGTATTAATCACGCCCAGAACTAAAAAACAACTATGTTACACTGTCACATATCTTTAAAACAAGCACGCATGAACACATGCATAGAATCATTTTTATACTGCTCAGTACCTTTTTTTATATCTCTGCTCATGCAGCCCACGAAACAAATTGCGTGGTGCTATTACATGGACTCGGACGCTCACATCATGCCATGTCGGGTGTAGAAGCCACTCTTAAAAAACATCATTACTTAGTGGTCAATCAAAGTTATCCGTCAACCAAGCTATCTATCAACACACTCGCCAACCAGTATATTGAACCCATGATAAATCAATGCCTAGCTCAGCAACCTAAACATATCATGTTTATCACACATTCCCTTGGTGGCATCATACTCGAAAAGTACCTAGAAAATCATACCATACCCCGTTTATCACGTATTGTGATGTTAAGCCCACCCCATCATGGCAGCCCACTTGCAGATTTATTGCATCATACCTGGTTATTTCAAAAAATAATGGGGCCTGCAGGCCAAGAATTGACAACCCATCTCATCCATACCCCGCCCCACTCCAAGGTTCAACTCGGTATTATTGCCGGTAGTTTTAATTTAATACCGTTTTCAAATTATTTTTTTCATGGCAAAAACGATGGAAAGGTCTCTATTTCAAGTGCTAAAACAGAGCGTATGACAGACTTTATTGTATTACCTGTAAACCATACTTTCATGATGAATAATTACTTTGTGCAACAACAAATATTAACTTTTCTATACTCAGGAAAATTTTTACATTCACATTAAATCAAAAAAAATGACCATATCATAAGGCGTCTCATAACAACATAAAGACAGGATGTCATATCATTTTCCACTACAAATCAATTGGATATGTTGCCAAATTAGGCATAAGCCTATAAAATGGCTCGTTTGGTGAAAACAACAAACTATTAGACTTGTTGTAAACGGACTTAGAGATTTAAATTCATGAAAGCACGTTTAATTGATACAAAAAATCGCATTAAATCTATTTTGGGTGGTGCATTAGGTAACCTCATCGAATGGTATGATTGGTATATTTACTCAGCCTTTTCTTTATACTTTGCACAATCTTTTTTCCCAAAAGGTAACTTAACCGCACAATTACTTAATACAGCTGCTATCTTTGCCGTAGGCTTTTTAATGCGACCTGTTGGTGGTTTACTGATGGGCGTTTATGCAGACAAATATGGTCGAAAAAAGGCCCTTACGTTTTCCGTTATTCTGATGTGCTTTGGTTCATTACTCATAGCACTCGCCCCCACTTACGATATGGTTGGCATGCTATCACCCGCCATCCTCATTTTTGCACGCCTTATACAAGGCATTAGTGTTGGTGGTGAATATGGTGTCAGTGCAACTTATTTAAGTGAAATGGCAACCAGTCGTTACCGTGGTTTTTATTCAAGCTTTCAATATGTCACATTGATTATGGGACAACTCATAGCACTCTCTGTCCTTATTCTCTTACAACGTTACTTACTCACAACAGAAGAACTTTACAGCTGGGGCTGGAGAATCCCTTTCTTAATTGGCGCATTAGGTGCATATATTGGCTTTTATCTGCGCTGCCGCATCAAAGAAACGGACTCTTTTGTCAATGAAGATCCAAAAACATTGAAGAAAAATCCAATTGTCGGACTCTTAAAACATCCTAAAGAAGTACTTATCGTCATTGGACTCACCATGGGAGGAACCTTAGCTTTTTATACCTATTCCACCTATATGCAAAAATTTATCGTCAATACCATTGGTTTAAGCCGTGATACAGCCACCACGCTTTCGGCATCAACGCTCTTTGTTTTTATGCTAGTTCAACCTTTATTTGGACTGCTGTCTGACTATATTGGTCGCAGACCCTTACTGATTACTTTTGGTATTTTAGGCGCACTAACCACTGTTCCTATTCTGACAACGCTCAGCACAACACAAAACTACTGGATGATTTTTGCGCTTATCACAACAGCACTACTTATCGTCGCAAATTATACTTCTATTAACGCCATCGTAAAAGCTGAGTTATTTCCTGTAGAAATCCGCGCATTAGGTGTCAGTTTACCTTATGCTATTGCTGTTTCTTTTTTTGGTGGCACAGCTGAATATTTAGCGCTTTGGCTAAAAAAAATTGGACATGAACCCTGGTTTTTTTGGTATGTCTCTGGCTGTATCACACTCTCACTCATTGTATACATCATTATGCCTGACACAAAAGCACATTCTCGCCTTGATGAAGATTAGATATCTTACATCCTGTTTTAGTAGGAGGACATATGTCTAATACAACTTTATCATTGCATTTTTTATCTGAAGAGATACTGACAGACCTCGGTCTCTCTTCAAGTGATATTATAGATAATAATCAATGGAACTTTGCTGACAGGTTAAAAAAACTATCTTCTACACAACTCTCGTCTGCTTACACTAATCACACCCTTTTAAAAATAAAATATCAAACTTTATGTGCTGAACTTATTAAAAATGCTAACCATTATGATGAAGAAAAACAAACCAGTCGTATTGCTTCTATCTTAATGTTTGCTCAATTACTCGAGCACACGCAACTTCATAGTACAAAAGCAGAATTACATGCACTACAACACACAGAGGCCATTTGCCGAAACTATTTACAAGCACTTGGCCTAACCGTTCCCAAATACCGTCCTAAACAAAATCCTAAAGATATTCTGGACTTAAACGAAGACACCATTAAAACCACAACCACACAGTTAGATTTTTGGAGACTCATCATCCTTCGCGGGCGTCGTGTCTTATTTTGGTCTATCGCCCTCATCAACAACGAATCTTACAGTTATTATGCAGCCCCTTTAGAAAGCTTGCTACGAACCCTTATATTCTTTCAAGCCTGTTTATTAGTCCCTCGTTTCATGACTAATGTCTTGCACCTGTTAAAACACGCATGGTCACCAAACAAAAACGAACGGGATTTGTCTGCCTTAGAACGTCAGCAAGTGCATCTCAACATGAATGGACGCTGGTGGGAAATAGCTTATGATTTTGGTTGGATAACGGCCGGATTATTGAATGCTTTCGTACTCACAGGCCCATTGGCACCCTTTGCTATTTATGCTGCAGTTGTATTACCTTCATACAATCTATTTTTACACTCAACGCGTCTTTTTATAGAAGATAATCGCTTTAAAGAACTGGAACGCATCTATAAAAACAAGCTTCTTCAGCCATCCTCAAATCAAGAGGAATTAAATGCATTTTTAGAACAATTAAATCAACGCCGTCGATACAATCAAAATACATTGTTATTACGCGTATCCGTATGCGTTAGTATCATCTCAACAGGTGTCTTTGCAGTATGGACCGTATCAGCACCTCTTATCCCCTTCATAGCTGCTATCATCTCCGTTTTAGCAACCATTGCAGGGAAACTTATTCCAGCCTATTTACCTAAACAACAAGACAAACTACAAGCATCAGATCTGAAACCTTCTCCACTTTTGAGTCATACTTTATTTTCAAATAGACACACCTCATCTCAAGCGCTTGCAGAACAAATAGTACCCGATGCAGTAGAAGAAGGCTTAGTGATATAAAAATAACCGTCACAAATGACCAACAATAAAATGATTAATTATATACTGAAAAAATACTAAGCCCAGATAAATAACAGGTATCATCTCCATGATTTATTATTAGAGTAATATATGCCTAATATAAACTTTTCATTACATTTTTTAACCAAAGAGGTACTACTCGACCTTGCTCTCTCTCCAAATGATATCATGGAAAATGAACAATGGAACTTTTCTGACAGATTAGAAAAACTACCTTATAAACAACTTTCATCTAGCTATACAAACCACACCTTTTTAAAAATAAAATATCAAGCTTTATGTGCTGAACTCATTAAAAACGCTAAACAGTACGAAGAAGATAAACAAACAAACCATATCATCTCTATCTTAATGCTTACCCAATTACTCGAACACATGCAACTTCATGGCACAGATGCAGAACTAACTGCGTTACAGCATACAGAAGCTATTTGTCGAAATCACTTACAAAAGCTTGGGATAACCGTTCCAAAATACCGTTTCAAACAAAAGCCTAAAGATATTTTAGATATAAATGAAGACACCATTAAAGCAACAACAACACAATTAGATTTTTGGCGATTAATCATAAATCGCGGTCGTCGTGCTCTATTCTGGTCTATTCCTCTTATTAATAATTTTGATTATTACGGGCGCTTTGCAATCCCTTTAAACGATTTCTTACGAACAGTTGTGCTCTTTCAAGCCTGTGTATTAATCCCTCGATTTATAACGAATATTTTGCATCTTTTTAAACACGCATGGTCACCAAATAAAAATGAACTATGTTTATCTGCCTTAGAGCGCCATCAGATACGTCTTAACATGAATGGACGTTGGTCAGAAATTGCCTATGATTTTGGCTGGATAACAAATGGTCTATTAAACGCGTTTGTACTTACAGGTTCATTAGCACCCTTTGCTATTTATACATCTATTTTATCATCTTCATACAATCTATTTTTACACACAACTCGTCTTTATGTAGAAGATAATCGATTCAAAAAACTTGAAGACTTTTATAAAAGAAAACGCTATCAATCTACATCAGACCAAGAAGCATTAAAGACATTTTTAGAACAACTAAGCCAACATCGAAAATACAATAAAAATGCACTTTCATTACGCGTTGCTGTCTCCATTGTTGTTGTCTCAACAGGTATCTTTACAACATGGATTGTATCCGCACCTCTTATTCCCTTTATAGCTGCTATTTTTTCCGTTTTAGCAACCATTGCAGGAAAAATCATTCCTGCTTATTTACCTAAACAACAAGACAAATTAAAAGCATCAGATCTGAAACCTTCTTCACTTTTGAATCATACTTTATTTTCAAACAGACATCCCTCATCTCAAGCGCTTGCAGAACAAATAGTACCTGATGTAACAGAAGAGGGCTTAGTGATATAAGCGTACGATAGACAATGAGGATAACCCCTTAAGCGTTATTTGAATGAGATGACGCTCTATAATCAAAATCTTGGACTAACTTATCAATAACCGCTTGATTTTCTGAATGCTCTGCTGCCTGTAAAACAAATTGCCCTGTTGGAACTAAGCCTTTATCAATGAGTAATTCAAACATTTTACCATCACTCGTAGAGGCTGCTACAGTTAAATGTTCTGGTGAAGCTTGTAGATGATGCTCGTCAAGAAGTGCTCTTAATACATCCACATTTTCTGATCGAATCGCATAACGAATAGCATTATAGGTCGGCTGACAAGCATTCGTAAAATAGGCTAACCCATCTCCCGCATACTGACCTGAAACAATCGCCATATTAAGTACTTCAGTATCTATTTCAAACGCATGCTCAGCTGAAAGCATCTCAAAAACACGCTGTGAACCAAACAAAGCGGCTAGAATAGATAACTCTTTACACTCATCATGCGTGTATTCTTTATCTGCCAAACGTGCTTCTAACAATACAATGTTATCATCCAAAACGGCAAGAAAAAGCTGATTAAAGCCAATCTTCTCAACAAACAATAGCGTATGTATTGGTAAAAGAGAGCCCCTTGCAAGCTTATTAAAAAAGTATATTTTTTTATAAAGCGCCTCGTAATCATGAGTTAACCCCGTTAAAGCATCGGCATCAACTTTAAAATCTTCGACTAGACTATTATGCCAAAAATCTACAACATTACGCCAAAAACCAGGTTCTGCTCCACGCGCATTAAACCACCTGTCTTCAAGTCTTTGAATGGTTTGATTATCAAAAACTTCAGGCCAATCTGGACGGGCTGTGCTATCTTCGGCCATCATAATGACACCTCTTTCTTTAAAATAAATAAGCTTTTAATTTCCTGTACTATCAGGTCCTTTTCTCGGTGTAGATGCTCCGTCATCACTTCTAATACTTACAACTACATCTTGAAAACGCTGAGATATACTACGCTTCTCTGTCAACCCAAGCAGATTCTCAGATAAACTTTTAAAATCATTATAAGCCCCTGTAACCTGGCGCCGCGTATTAGGATCAGGTAAAGCTGTAAAAAGCGCCTCTTCATTTGGATATTGAGCCAATATATCTTGATGAATTTCTGCTAACGCTTCAAGCATTTCTTGAACACGTATTTCCTGATAACTAAACAAATCCTCTTCATAATGCGCATGGCTAAAAATAGCAATATAATCACTTTCCATCTCTCGTAAGTTTGTACATATATCCTGAATAAACTGAGGTGGATTTCTACCCTCCATCGAGGTCAACATCCCATTTACCCTTCCTATATATTCGTCTAAGGCTAATATTTCTGCTTTATGCTGTTTAAAAAGATCGCAATTTTCTTTTGCTTCACCTTCTTTCTGGTTTCGTCCTGAAATCCAATTATTTTGCACTTCTGTAATATTATCTAAAACACGTCTGGTATCAGCATGATACCGCCCAATACGATCTTCCAAGCTAGAATCACTTCCACTACTGGTTAAGGTTGAGGCTTCACTCTCACTTTCTAAAAAAGTATTAAACGAAAGCACTTCTCTAATACCTGTCTGAACACCTGTTCCTGTCGTATATAAAGGATTTTTACGTGCATCCCCCATAAAAAATATAACGCTTGTATCTTCCTCGGACGTCATATGGCCACAAGGCAAAACCGTTCTATTGATATCACCAAGTTCTATATCAAAAATCGATACAGATAATTGTTTTTGCTTTTTACCGAAAGCTGTACCCATATCACACGAAATATCACTAACAGCCGATACATATTCATCTGGCATAGAGTCTCTCATAAGGGTACGTGCATATTCACGGGCCTTTTCACGCGGTAATTGTGGTGGCATTTCTGCACCAATATAAACCACATCTTTTGTTGAGTAAATTTGAGAATAAGGACGTATGTGTCCCTCCCAGCCATAGTCTTCTTTAAGCTCTCTAAGAGAAGAAACACTGGCTACTTCTTCCTCGTGCATCAATTTTGCAATATCTTTTTGCCGATAACACATCTCAGGCGTGGTTTCTGCTGGAAGCTGAAACACAGCCACAACATGTTTTGTATGGTGTAATGGTTCTTGTGTTGCTTCAAAAGCAACTGTATCTGTGCCTAATGCATTCACAATACTTCGCTTAGCACCATCTGCGGCAACCAAATGTTTAAAGCTTAATGTAACGGTTTGAGCTGAGTTATCAGAGCTATAACAGGCATCATTACAGGAAAGTCCCTGTAGCGAAATCGTACTTTCATCCAAATCAATTTGAATACTGTCTGAAACTGCTTTTCCGGGCCTTATTTTTTCACTTTGAATAAGGTCATACTGTACACCTCGTTCATATTCTCTTAAGGCATCATAAAATAGTCTTTCTAGATCACCGGTAGTAATATAATATCCAGCCCCCCCGGTAGCTTCAGTCAAGGCTAAGTTAGCAATATATTCTTGCATGAGCTCGGACCCAACAATGTTTTGCATAAACTGAAAAACATCTTCTTCAATCCATAGAACTTGCTGCCTCATACCAAGCTCATCAATCCTATCTGCCACGATGGCTACTTTTTCATCACTATCTTCGCACTCTTTTAGTGCACACAAAGCCGACAATAATCCAATAGGACCTGCTCCAATCACAACTGTATTATATCTAGAAGTCTCTGCCCTTTCTCGCCCTTCTTCCATCTTCAATCCCCAGCATCAATTATATATACAACTATAGACCTAAATGACCTATTTTCAACCTAATTGGTAATCGGTGATGAGTGATGAGTGATGAGTGATGAGTGATGAGTGATTATGCTACATAATTGAACAACGACCTGGTGACTCTGTTTCAGCTAAATTGTTTGAGTGATTTAAATGAGATTCATCAGGTAGTGTAACCTGATTTTGAACAACAACAGCTTCTTCTTCGCTCTTCGTTTCTTCAGTCCAAAAAGACAAATCAGACAAAAACATACCTGCTGTTTCTTGCCCTCTCATCTCCAATACAAAAGTATCAAACCCCTCTTCATTTTCTAAAGAAAAATGGGGCTCTAAATCCCATCCTTGTCGCTTAAAAAAATCCTCCAACATCAGTTCAGCAGTAAATCCACTCAGTAAATTTCCCCCTTTTAAAATAGGGTGAAACATACAATCAGGCACGTAATCCCAAAAGTAACTGAGTATAAAAGCATCTTTAAAAGCGGGTAACTTAAGGCGCTGAATATATTTTCTATCCGTTTCACTTAGACAAGGCATCAATGATTGCAGTTTTCCATGTATTAAGACGTCATTTTTGGGAAAAATACTCTGTTTCAAAAAGAATGTTTCTGCTGCCTCTGCCAGATAAGGAATACCTATATAAAGCGTAAAATCTGTCCGAGAAACATTGTCTTTAAATGCTTGTAAAACACGAATTTGCTGCGTCGCATTAAACGCTGCGTTATCTAACAGCAATACATGCTTCACTTTTTTATGAGCTCGAAGATACTCAGAAATCCCTGAAGGACCGACCACAACTTTAGGGGGATGCACACCAGCTTGGGTGAATAATGGCAATATCTGCTCACTTAACCAAACATCATGCCCTTCTCTATGTGGTTCGTTCTCAGCAAGTAAGATGACATATGATTGTCTGTTTATTTTTTGAGAAAAATCAGCAACCATCATACGTACTTGCGCAAAATACATCTCTTCTGAAACACATTCAGTATGATTTATGATTGTACGTGCAACTTGACGCAAGATTGGGGTTTTTTGACCTAAAACCCATTCATCAAGTGCTACTTTATCAGGAAACATATAACAGCCTACATAATATTAAATTGGGGCATAGTAAATAAATTAGGTTTTAGGATCAATTCTATAAAAGCAGACAGATAAGAAAGAGACAGTTATACTCTTTTCATTTTAAGTAAACGCCATGAATCCCACCCAAAATACCTTATTTGATTTACCTAACCTTTCTATCCTTAAAATACTGGGAGATAATGCAGCAGCTTTCCTGCAAGGCCAGCTCAGTTGTGATGTTGAAGCAGTAAGCCCACAACAAATGCGTCAAAGTGCTTTTTGTAATTTAAAAGGCCGCGTATTAGCCCTACCCGATGTTTTAAAGTTTAATGATATACTTCACTTGATTTTACCAACCAACTTACTCGAAAAAACAACAAGATCGCTATCAAAAACCGCTGCTTTATCACGGGTTACCCTTGAGTCTGACACAAATTATCATATCCTTGGCTTTTATCTCAAAGACATAAACCAACCATTACCCATTAAAGGCGCCTGGCCCACCGAAAAACAAGCTATTATCTCAACAGAAGATAGCTGTGCTTACCACCTTGGTGATGGTTTTTATATTGTACTTGTTCATAGCCATCATCTAGATGCCATAAAAACACCTTTTATTAAACAAAATATATTTGAAGATCAGCACGCCTGGCATGCATTGAGATTGGCACACCATGAAATACACATTTATCCTGAGTCACGCGGATTATTTTTGCCGCATCGATTAGGATTACACACATCAGGGCACTTAAATTTTGATAAGGGATGCTACCGAGGCCAGGAAATCATTGCACGTACCCACTACCGAGCTAAACTTAAACATACGCTTAAAATATTTATCATAGAAACCTCTGAAAAACTGCAGCCTGGACTACGCATAATGACCGAAGATAACACGCGAGAAATCGGCGAGTTAATCGATTTCTGCGCGCTAAAAAATAATCAATATTTGATTGCTGCAAGTATTTTACTCGAACATCCAAGTGTTACATGTTTTGAGACTCATAACACATCGGTACAATTACAACCTATGATGGCGTACTCAAGTTTGGCATAATGACTACTTTATTGAGTATTTTGTATCGTTTCTTGTATCAAGTTAATCAAAACAGGCGTTGCTGATTCAATTTTAAGTGCCTTTATTTTTTCTATCACTGACTCGCGCTTCGCGTACACCGTTTCTAAAGCATCACTCACAGCTTTAGCACTTAAATCCTCCGTATCATCTAATACGCGACTAATCCCTTTTTTTTGAAAATAACGTGCATTATCAATTTGATCACCGCGACTATATCGACGAGACAATGGGACTAAAACATGAGGCTTAGCTAATGCTAAAATTTCATACAATGAATTAGCGCCCGCCCGTGATAATATAACATCACTTGCAGCTAAAAAGTCAGGTAAACTATCTGTTGCATATTCAAACTGACAATAATCCGAATGGCCTAATAGCGTTTCATCAACCTTACCTTTTCCGCACAAATGAATCACATGAAAGCGCGCACATAATACGTCTAATTGCTCTCGAACACATCGGTTGAGTACCTGTGCGCCTTGGCTCCCTCCTATCACCAATAAACAAGGTTTACTGCCATCAAATTCGCAATATTTTAAACCTGCTTCTCGGCTGCCTTCAAATAATTCAGGTCGAATGGGTGTTCCTGTGACCAACACTTTATCTTGCTTTTTAAAGTAATCTTTACCCGCATCAAATGTAACGCAAATTTTGCTTACAAATGGAAAGCTCAAACGATTAGCAAGTCCTGGACTCAAATCTGATTCATGCGCTATTACAGGAATACGATTAAGCCATGCACCCACCACAACGGGTAAAGCAACAAATCCGCCCTTAGAAAACACAAGCTTTGGTTTTAAACGACGTAAAAGACAAGCTGACTGAAAAATACCAATCATCAAGTTAAACGGATCACAAATATTTTGCCAACTAAAATAACGACGTAGTTTTCCAGAACGAACGGCATGGTAAGGTATCTTTTTAGATGCAATGATTTGATGCTCAACACCTTTTTTTGAACCAATATAAGCGATTTCAAACCGAGAGGCCAAAGCGTCCATTAAAGCTAGATTAGGCGTCACATGGCCTGCGGTTCCCCCACCGGTAAATACCAACGTTGGTTTCATGCCACCTCTTCTAATAATAAACTCAAATCAATCGCACGGACTGATTTTGTCATTGCACCGACAGAAATATAATCCACACCTGTTTTAGCAACACTTGCGATATTTAATAAGCTAATACCACCTGACGCCTCTAAAATAATCTTTTGAGCGCTATTGAGTGCAACCGCTTTTGTGAGCATTTCATTATCAAAATTATCCAGTAAAATTCTATCAGGAAGCGCTTTAAGCGCTTCTTTAAACTCATCTAAACTTTCAACTTCGACTTCAATCCACGATCCTTTACCAAGCTCACGAGCAGTGTGCACTGCTTTTTTGATAGAGCCACACGCCTTAATGTGATTTTCTTTGATTAATATCGCGTCATATAAACCTAAGCGATGATTAACCCCACCTCCACAAACCACTGCATACTTTTGCGCGACTCTTAAACCTGGTAACGTTTTTCGAGTATCCAGTACTTGCGCTTTAGTACCTTGCAAACACACCACATAACGCCGTGTTTCAGTTGCAACCCCTGATAAAGTTTGTAAAAAATTAAGTGCTGCACGTTCTGCTGTCAAAATACTACGAACAGGACCTGTCAGTTTTGCTAACGTCATGGGCTTAGTTAAATAATCGCCTTCAGCAACTTGCCATTCAATTTTAATATTTGGATCAACTGCTAAAAAAACCTGATTGACCCAGGGAATACCGCACATCACCATGGGTTCACGAGATAAAATAACAGCGTGCGTTAGTGTCTCTTCTGAAATTAAATCAACTGTAATATCACCCGAACCAATATCTTCTTTTAAGGCGCGCGTTACATCATCAAGTACTCGGGCTACATCAAGCATGCGTTGCCTTTTTAGGTTTTACAGTCGATTTTACAGGATGATGCTTAGCATAACGCCGTTTTAACCAAGGAGGCGCCATAAATGTTGTAATAATAACCATCAAAATAATTGCAGAAAAAAGTTCATCAGAAAGAACACCTAGTGTGCGTCCAATTGAAGCAAACACAAGCCCTACTTCTCCTCTTGGTAACATACCAATACCGATTAATAAACGATCATCTTTTTTAGCCCCTCCAACCCCACTCACAAGCTTTCCAAGCACTGCCGCAAGTGTTAATCCTGCCGAAATTAAAAGCACATGCCAATCCAAAAAGGCTTCAAGCTTGACTTGAATCCCAATCAACATAAAAAATAAAGGCGCTAAAAGTGACTCAAGCGGTGCCACTAACTCTCTAATTTGTGTGTCACGCTTTCCTTCAAACGCATGTCCATCAAAAAAACCATCATGAATAATCAATCCTGCTGCAAAGGCACCAATAATACTTGCCAATTGAACAACGGTTGCAAGCCATGCAAGTGACATCACAAACACAAAAGAAATCACAAGCTTTGATTCCCAAGGCTCTAAAAACTGGAATAATCCAACCATCCGACGCAGAGCCCATGGCCCCATCAGCAATACACCTGTAAAAAAAAGAATAACTTGAATCAACACCCGTCCAAGCGTTGGTAAATCAACAATGCCAGTTAATACAACACTGCTCACCATTGCCAAAATAATCAGACCCAGCACATCGTCAATCATGGCAGCACCCAAAATCGTTTTAGCTTCTCGGGTTTTTAATTTTTTTAATTCCTTTAACACACGCGCAGTAATACCAACACTGGTTGCAGATAAAGTCGCCGCTAAAAATAAATCCGTTTTAAGAGATGCACTTGGAACCAAGAGTAGTGTCACTAGAAACCCACAAATAATAGGTGCTAACACGCCAAGCAAAGCAACACGAATAGACTCTTGCCCTGTATGTTTTATTTCATCAATTGACGTTTCCAAACCCACCATAAACAATAAAAAAATAACCCCATAGCGTGAAAAACTATCAACAACATACGCAACACGAATTAAATCCATACCTTCTTTGCTTTGCAAAACAGCAGTCACTTGCTTTGCTTCTGGAACCGGCAGTGCTGTATACACGGCTTTTGCAACAGAAGAGCCTAACAAGACATCTCCCATAATATCAAAAATAGCCCCCCCTTCACGGAGTACAACAGCAAGCGGTAAACCAAAGAAATAACACAAATTACCGATCAAAACGCCCATCAATAATTCACCCAAAACACCGGGCTGATTTAAAATCTGTGCGGCATAACGCCCCATAACACCAAAGAAAAAAATCAAAGTAACCCAGAGCACCACCGATGCGACTGGGTCAGAATGTCCGCTTGTACCACTTGCAAAAGCAAATTTTGGCACAAACAAACACCCAAGTAATAACAGAAAAACTAAAAAAACGAGTCGCCGTTTCATGAGGTCACTCATGATAATACATCTAATGGTTCAGCTTGCTGTTTGGCTAGCATCAAACTGGTCTCAAGCACTGTATCAGGATTAAGCGAAACACTCTCAATCCCTCTTTGCATCAACCATAAAGCTAAATCAGGATGATCTGATGGCCCTTGACCACAAATACCAACGTATTTTCCGGCACGCTTACAAGCATCAATTGCCATATGAAGCAACGCTTTAACCGCTGGATCACGCTCATCAAACTGCTCAGCAACCAAACCTGAATCACGATCAAGACCAAGCGTTAACTGGGTTAAATCATTCGAGCCTATCGAGAAACCATCAAAATACTCTAAAAATGCATCGGCTAATAATGCATTTGAAGGCAGCTCACACATCATAATCACTCGTAAACCCTGCTCTCCACGTACAAGTCCATTCCTTTTGAGCACATCAATTACATTAGAGGCCTCGCTCACTGTGCGAACAAAAGGAATCATGACTTCTACATTACTAAGCCCCATCGTTTCACGAACCGCTTTTACTGCTTGGCACTCAAGTGCAAAACAATCAGAAAAAGAAGGGGATACATAACGTGAAGCACCACGAAACCCAAGCATAGGATTTTCTTCATCCGGCTCATACAACGGACCACCCAATAAGTTCGCATATTCATTCGATTTAAAATCAGACAAACGCACAATCACAGGTTTTGGATAAAAAGCAGCCGCAATCGTTGCAATCCCTTCTTTTAAACGTTCGACATAATAAGCAACCGGAGAATCATACGCTGCTGTTTTATCCGCAATTTCTTGCTTTAAATCTGTATCTTTTAAATCATCAAATTGCAATAAAGCTTTAGGGTGAATACCAATCGTATTCGAAATTAAAAATTCCAACCGTGCAAGTCCAACCCCTGCATTTGGAATAGACTGAAACGTAAATGCCCTATCAGGATTTCCAACATTAAGCATGACCTTCATCGGCAAATCAGGCAAAGTTTCTACATCAAGTACCGAGCGTTCAAACGGCAAAAGACCTTGATAAACATAACCTGTGTCTCCTTCTGCACAACTGACGGTGACTTCTACCCCATCAGCAATCATCCGTGTTGCATTACCACACCCAACAACAGCAGGAATACCAAGTTCTCGTGCAATGATTGCTGCATGACAAGTACGGCCACCACGATTCGTAACAATCGCAGACGCACGCTTCATCACAGGTTCCCAATCCGGATCAGTCATATCAGAAACCAATACATCGCCCGGTTCAACACGGTGCATCTCTGAAACATCTTTAATCACCCGAACACGACCCTGCCCAATCCGTTGCCCAATACTTCGGCCTTCAACGAGCGTTGGTGAGGTTGCTTTTAAGGCATATCTTTCAATCACTTGTTTATCTGAGTTTAACCGCTGGCTTTGGACGGTTTCAGGACGTGCTTGTAATAAATAAATCGAACCATCTACACCGTCTTTACCCCACTCAATATCCATAGGACGACCGTAATGCTCTTCAATAATAACAGCCTGACGCGCTAAATATTCCACATCTTCCGCGGTTAAAGAAAAGCTCAAACGCCTTTTTGTATCAACTGCTTGCGTCATCACACGTGAGGAGGCACTTGGATCGTCGTTATATACCATCTCAAGCGCTTTCTCACCTAAATTCCGACGAATAATGGCCTCACGCCCCGCACGAAGGGCTGGTTTGTATACATAAAATTCATCCGGATTCACAGCACCCTGAACCACCATCTCACCTAACCCATAAGATGAGGTAATAAAAACCACTTGATCAAAACCAGATTCGGTATCAAGCGTAAACATCACGCCACTTGCAGCACAATCACTTCGAACCATTTGTTGCACACCAACCGACAGTGCCACATCATCATGCGAAAACCCATGGTGTACTCGATATGCAATAGCGCGATCGTTATAAAGTGATGCAAACACTTCTTTCATAGCGGTTAATACTGCGTCCACCCCTTTTACATTTAACAAAGTCTCTTGTTGCCCTGCAAATGAGGCATCCGGTAAATCCTCTGCTGTTGCAGAAGAACGAACCGCGACAGTAAATTGATCATGTCCAATCGCTTGTTGAAGCATCGCGTATGCATCATGAACAGCTGATTCAAACGCTTTGGTAAACGAAGCATTCATCATCATTTCACGAATACTTGCGCCAACCTTTGCAAGCGCTTTAACATCATCAACATCTAACCCTTTAAGTGCTGCTTCGATATTCGTTCGAAGATTGTCTTGCGCTAAAAAATCATTAAAAGCGTCTGCCGTTGTCGCAAAACCACCCGGAACCCGAACACCCATTTCACTTAAATTACTAATCATCTCACCTAGCGAGGCATTTTTACCACCCACGCGATCAAGCTCGTCCATGCCAAGACGTTGAAAATCCATCGTATATACTATGTCAGTCATAAATCCTCTCGATTCCTTCGAAAATAAGCCTCATTCTACTGAAATTCATGCCACGTGCAACTTCTATCATACAGCGTAATCGTCTATCATAAGGGCCTTAATCACATAATTACCTTTAATTGCCCCTAATATGACCTTATCTGCCCTTAATTCTATCTCACCTGTCGATGGACGGTATCTTAAAAAAACACGTGCATTAAGCCCATTTTTTAGTGAATTTGGCCTCATTTACTATCGTTTGGTCGTTGAAATTCGATGGTTTGAGTCTTTGGCTAATAACCCTAAAATTGCTGAAGTGCCCCCTTTAACCGAAACGTCTAAAACGTTTTTAAATCAACTCATCACTCAATTTGATGAAAACGAAGCAAAAACAATTAAAGCCTTTGAGAAAAAAACGAACCACGATGTCAAAGCTGTTGAGTATTATCTGCGAGAAAAATTTGAAACTTCTCAAGAATTAAAATCCATCACAAGCTTTATTCACTTTGCTTGTACTTCTGAAGATGTAAATAACCTGGCGTATGCCTTTATGGTCAAAGAAGCGCTTGCTGAAGTGGTTCAACCTACTTTAGCTGAAATTATTGGCGGTGTGACACTTCTTGGTAAGCAGCACGGTGAAGCTGCTATGCTTGGCCGAACCCATGGACAACCAGCAACCCCAACCACGCTAGGTAAAGAACTTATTAACTTTTCAGCACGCTTAAAGCGTCCTCTGCAGCAGCTCGCTGAGGTTTTAATTTCTGCAAAATGCAATGGTGCTGTCGGAAACTATAATGCACACATTGTTGCTTACCCCAAAGTAAACTGGCGAAAACACTGTATGCGTTTTATTACTGATCTTGGACTTTCTTTCAGCGCTTACACCACCCAAATTGAGCCTCATGATGGGCTTGCTGAAGTCTCACATTTAATGATTCGTATTAATAATATTTTACTCGATTACACGCGTGATATTTGGTCTTATATTTCTCTTGGTTATTTCAAACAAAAAACGGTCGCAGGCGAGGTAGGTTCGTCCACCATGCCGCATAAAGTGAATCCCATTGATTTTGAAAATGCTGAAGGTAACCTTGGATTATCAAATACCTTATTTGATCACTTTGCCAACAAGCTCACACAATCTCGCTTGCAACGCGATTTATCTGACTCTACCGTCCTTAGAAACCTAGGGGTTGCCTTTGCCTATGCCTTTATCGCTTATCAAGCCATTGCTAAAGGAAACGAAAAACTCGAAATTAACCCCAATGCACTCAAGGCAGATCTTGATGATAAATGGGAAGTCATTACAGAAGCCATTCAAATGGTCATGCGACGTCATCAACTACCTAATGCCTATGAAGCACTACGCGACTTTTCACGAGGTCAGGAAATTAACAAAGATACCCTACAAAGCTTTATTGAAACCCTTAAGCTACCTGACGATGCTAAGGCGGACCTTTTAGCACTCACGCCTAATGCTTATACAGGGCTTGCTGGCGCGTTGGTTAAAGCCTTCTCATGACAGCTTCTGATTTATCACAGCAAGGCCAAACCATTGAAGTTGATGTACTGGTCATTGGTGGTGGTTTAGCCGGTCTACAGTATTGCCTTGATATCTTAAAACATGCACCTAAAACAAAACTTGCCCTTATCAGCAAAACAGCTTTTGGTGAGTGCAACAGCCGATATGCTCAAGGAGGTATCGCCACAGCTTTGTCTCCTGAAGATTCTATCACCTCACATATTCAAGACACCTTAAAAGCAGGCGATGGTTTATGTTATCGCACTCATGTTGAATCTATTATTCAAAAAAGTCCTGAGGCCATTAAACAACTCGAACAACACACCGTTCGATTTGACCAAACTGAAACAAATCAATATGCCTTAGGCCACGAAGGTGGGCATAGCCACCGACGTATTTTACATGCAGGAGATCAAACAGGGTTTGCGATGATTGATGCATTACTCACACAAATCCGTGAGCACCCAAACATTCAATGCCTTGAACATCACACTGCCGTTAACTTAATTACGCAATATTATCCACATCGCACCAATCACCAAGGTGAAGTGCTGGGCGCTTATATTTTAGATAGCAATACCCATCAAATTCATACGTACCTTGCACGTTGTGTCGTGCTTGCAACCGGAGGTGCTGGTAAAACCTATCGTTATACCAGTAATAGTATGGTCGCAACAGGCGACGGCGTTGCCATGGCGTATCGTGCAGGTGCACGTATCGGCAATATGGAATTTTACCAATTTCACCCAACGCTGCTTTATCATCCAGATGTCAGTAGCTTTTTAATTTCTGAGGCAGTTCGCGGAGAAGGAGGGGTGTTACGCAATGCTGATACGCATGCACCATTTATGATAAATTACGCACCCGAGCAACAAGACCTTGCCACACGTGATATTGTTTCACGCGCTATTTTTAACGAAATTGAACAAGGCGAAAATCCTTTTGTTTATTTAGATATTACACACCAACCCAAAGCATTCTTACAAAAACGCTTTCCTCAAATTTATCAAACCCTTGAATCTATCGGCATTGATATGGCCGAAGATATGATTCCTGTTGTCCCTGCTGCTCATTACCAATGTGGTGGCATACTCGCAACACCTGACGGGAAAACCGATTTAGAGCGCCTGTATGCTATTGGAGAAGTGGCTTTCACCGGTTTACATGGCGCCAATCGCCTGGCAAGTAACTCTTTGCTTGAGGCCGCTGTCATGGCTTCAAACGCGGCACTTAAAAGCCTAGATGCCATCAAAACGCCTTGGACCTTAAAGCATGACCTCCCCACCTGGCATTCTCCCCGAGAAGTAAACCATCGGCGTGCAAGCCAAATTAATGCGCACTGGCGAGGGCTACGCGGCGAGATGATGTCATATGCTGGTATTGTACGTACCGAGGCAGGCTTAAATGATTTATTGCAACTGATTCAAAAGCGAAAAGAAATCATCGAAGACTATTACTGGACTCATTGTATTACCCGGGACTTTATCGAACTTCGAAATATTATTTTAAATGCTGAACTCATTGTCAGTTCAGCATTATCAAGACGCGAATCACGTGGCGGACATTTTCGGGATGATTTCCCGAATAAAAACCCAAACGCACAAGAAAGTATTGTACGACTTAATGCCTCTCACTGGACACTCAACAGCGTCCTTCAATAACCCATTATTTATCATGCTTCTTATCATACGATGGCTTTTGTTCAGCTTCGCCCTCAGGTTGTCCATCCATTGCATCACCCGAAAAAAGCCCATGACTTGTATCCGTAAACGAGGTTACTTTTTCTTTAGCTTCTGATGCCTGATGACTTACATCTGCACTAAGCGCAATCCCTACTCCTGTAGGAACCAGCTCTAATAAGACGAGTAATGATATACCTGCACTTGGTATCGCAAAAACAAGCGCAATCACCGTAAATGTAACCGCTAAAAACCCAAAAAAAGCACATTCAGCCGCTGCAGTGTTGGCCTCTCGACCTAAATCACGTGCCAACAATAAAGATTGCTGATTGTTTTCTTCATCAACAACCCCTTTTAATCCATCCTCAAGCGTCTGAATAGAACGCCCTAACATTTCTACCACATCCCTACAATCTCTTGGCATCGCTTTAATGGTGGCGCGTAGTTCATCTGCTCGACTTCTATAGAGTCCAATACATTCTTGTTGCTCTTTCGTGCCTTCTTTTCTTATTTTATCTATAACTAACTCTAATTTCTCATCGAATTCTTTTAACAAGGATTTACGTGTTTTTTTACGATTACCAAAATCATATGCCTTATATTGTCCGTTTAATTTGGTATGACTCATGACATTATCCCCGTTTTATATTAAATCTAAAACAAACCTACTCATGCTTAGGATGCCTAGATTTACCACCATCAACCCCATGCCGCTCATCATGTTCATCTTCCTGATGTAACGATGACATAGTCCCTGCACTTGAATCACCCGAAAAAAGCCCATGACTTGTATCCGTAAACGACTCTACTTTGTCTTCAGCTTCTGATAACTGATGGCTAAAATATGCACCAAGACCAACCCCTACCCCTGTGGGAAACAGTTCTAATAAAAACAATAATGATATACCTGCAGTTGGTACTGCAAAAACAAGTGCAATCACCGTAAATGTAACCGCTAAAAACCCAAAAAAAGCACCTGCAGCCGCTTCACAATTGGCCTCTCGACCTAAATCACGTGCCAACAATAAAGATTGCTGATTGTTTTCTTCATCAACAATCCCTTTTAATCCATCATCAAGGGTTTTAATAGAACGCGCTAACATTTCCACCCCATACCAATCATATTCAGATGGCATCGCTTTAATGGTGGCGCGTAGTTCATCTGCTCGACTTTGATAAAGCGCAATACATGCTTGTTGCTCTTTCGTGCCTTCTTTTCTTATTTTCTCTAAAACCAATTCTAATTTATCATCAAATTCTTCTAGTAATTTCTTACGTGATACACTTTTACCACCAGCAAAATAAAATGGCTGATATTCTCCGTTTAATTTTGTATAACTCATGACATTATCCCCTTCTCAACAAAGGTTAAAAAAAGATCTTTATAGTTTAATTATAGACTGATAAATAGGGTTTGGTTCCGAGTATGCAAAAGGTATGACAATCAGCCCTTACCGTCTTTGCGAGGAACGTAGTGACGCGGCAATCTACCTTTGCGTCTTTGCGAGCTGACTTCACGTCCCATGCAAGTTTTAGCCGTCGTTACGAACCCGAACGTAGTGAGTGGTGTGGCAATCCAGCGTCTTTTTTTTAATATTTAAAGTCTCTGGACTGCCGCACCTTCGGTGTGCCGTGACGGTATATGAACATAAAGTTATGCTCACAACATTTTTCATATCTTGTGTAATCACTCGCAAAAACTAGTCATTCTTATGATGCCGAGACTTATCACCATCAGCCCCATGCTGCTCATCATGCTCATCTTCATGATGCAATGGATTTGACGTACCCCCTTCACCTGAACCCTTTGAAAACATACTATGACTTGCATCAATAAATGACGTTGCTTTTTCTTTGGTTTTTGATACTTCATGACTTTCATACGCAAAAAAACCGGCCACAGCAGCATATGGAACAAAATCAATAAGAAACAGCAGAGACAATCCTCCTGAAGGTATTGCAAATACAAGCGATATCACAAGAAATGAAAGCGCCATCAAGCCTATAAAAGCAGCTCCTACTGCTTCTAAGTTGGCATCTTGACCTAAATCACGCGCTAATAATAAAGATTGCTGATTATTTTCTTCATTCACTCTACCTGCCAATAAATCATCAAAGCTTTGAATGGATCTCCCTAATATCTCTCTATCATACTGAACATAACCACCAGATTTAAACGTTTCAACAATGGTACGTAGTTCATCTGCTCGCCTCCGATAAAACACAGCATATTCCTGCTGTTCCTCCGTACCTTCACTTTTTATTTTGTCTAAAACCAACTCTAATTTCTTATCAAATTCTTTTAATAAGGCTTTGTGTGATGTATTCCGACGGCCACCAAAATCATATCGCTTATATGTTCCGTTTAATTTGACATAACTCATGACATTACCCCTTTACAGAAAAGATTAAAAAATGAATATTATGGGTTAATTATAGGTTATGGAGTGAGGTTTTGCCGTCTTTGCGAGGAACTTCGTTCCGCGGCAATCTGCTTTTTTAGAATAGGCTTTTAACATAAAAATTTCTAACCCCTGGATTGCCGCGCTACGCTCGCAAAGACGCCAAGGACAAGGGCAGATTGCCACGTCACTACGTTCCTCGCAAAGACAGTAAAACCTAAATGATATAACCACATAGACAAAAACTACTCATTCTTATGATGCCCAGATTTATCATCATCACCATCAAAATCAACATCATATTGCTCATCTTTAGACTGTGGTACATTTTGATCTGGAACAGAAGAGAAAAATCCACGGCCTTTTTCCGTAAATGAAGACAGCTGTTGATGCTGCTTTTCAAATTGAATACCCTTACCTGTCGCAGGAATAGCCTTACTTTCAGCAAGCAAAGTACCAAACAACAAAAATAAACTAGCTCCACTGGTTGGGCCTACAAATGCAATTGCAAGTACAACCGTTGTAATACTGACAAAATGATATAAGGCTGCCTCAACTTTTTCGTTCCGAGCGCGTTTGCCTACATCACGCGCTAAAATTAAAAGTTGCTTGCTATTATCATCATTCTGTTTGTTTTCAAGTACATCATCAAAGCATTGAATGGAGCGCGCCAACACTTCTCTTATCCATGGAATACCTACTAACTCACCTTCTTTCCTGGTGCTCCAATCAGCTTCATAAATAAAATTTCTTAATTCAATTGCTTGCTCTTCATACAATGCTGCACATCCCTCTTGCCCGAGTCCATCTTCTTTTCTCATTTTCTCTAAACATTGCTCGAGCTTCGTATTAAACATACGCAAAAGTACGTAGTGCTCTGGATTCACATCCCCATATTTTTTTTCAAAATCATACATCTGATAAACAGCACCAGCCGCTATAATATCCTTTGAAACTGAATGCACCATAGCATAAACCCCTAAATAATTACTTTTCGTGACGCTGCTGCTGTTCCAAATCCTTATTATTGGTATCTTCCTGATGATCTGAATCTGATGAAAACAACCCTTGGCTTGTTTCAGCAAAAGATGTGATTTTCTCTTTTCTTGAAGTCGCTTTCTCTTTATTTTCTAAAATCTCATTTCGTTCTTCTAATAAAATGCCCGCAGCACAACCCGCAACAACCGTATCAATCAAGAACAACAACGAGATACCACCAGTTGGTATTGCAAGTACAAGTGCCACAACAAGACATCCAACCCCAAGAAAAGCCTCAACCGCTGCGCCAAAGGCAAATATATTAGCGCTCACGCCCTCAGTATGCGCAAGCTCCTCAAATCGACGCGCTAAAAGTAACAGTTGATAATTATTCTCATCATCTATTTTACCTACCAACAAATCATCAAAACTCTGAATAGCACGCGCCAACACCTGCTCATTTTTACTTTCTTTAATAAATCGGCGTAAATTAATCGCTTGCTCTTGATAAGCTGCTATTGCTTCTGGATTCTTTTGGTTATCAACCTCATGGAGTTTATTCACACACGCCAATAATTGCGAATCAAACTCTTTTAGTAACTCAGTAAAACTTGGCTTTTTATCGCCATATTTTTCTTTAAAATCATATAGCTGATAAACATCGTTCAATTTTAAATAAGTCATGACATCACTCCAAAAAAGATAAAAAAAGACCTTTATGGTTTAATTATAGACCATAAGGAAGAGGAAGTTGTCGTCTTTGCGAGCTGATAGATCCTCATAAATTTTTAGATTAATGGGGATCTATCAGCTCGCAAAGACGCAAAAAACTACTCATGCTTACGATGCTTCGAGCCATCTTCATGCTCATCTTCTTGCCGCAATGGATTCAGCTCACCACCCTTATCTGAAGTAGATGAAAACAATCCCTGACTTGTCTCAGCAAAAGAAATGGTTTCCTTTTGAGTTGCTAAAGTACTATATTCTAAGTCTGAATTATCATCTCCCGACCAACTCAGCAGAAACGCCGGAGCAAGAAACAATAAAGAGATTCCATAAGTGAATGCTGCAAGCGAAAATGCCAGCACAATGCATGTAGCGGCAAGAAAATTATAGATTGTCGCTGTAAATTCAAAATCCTTAGCTTCTTTTTCAAACTCACGCGCTAAAAGTGAGATTTGATAATTATTGTCATCATCAAATCTGTCTGCTAATAAATCATCAAAACTCTGAATAACACGCCCTAAAACCTCACGATCATTATCAAGCAAATACCCCCTCTCGTTATAACGCACAATAGTAGAACGACGTAGGTTAACTGCTTGCTCGCGATAAACTGCTATTAATTGTAGGTTATTTTGAGTGTCAGACTCATTAAGTTTATCGACACACTTCAACAACTTTTCATCAAATTCGTCAACTAACACCTGAATATCTGGGGATGTAGTCTTATATTTTTTTTCGAAATCATATGGCTGATAAACAGCCTCCAATTTTGAATTGGTCACAATATTACCCCTTCAGAAAAAATCAATTAACAGCAAAGGTATTTATTTGTACATTATAGACAACAAACAATCACTCATCATTTAACCCTACTTCTTATTTGCTTTTAAGCTCTAAATTTGAGACTTTATAGGCCTGATTATATGTGTATTTTTTAACCTTTCTTTTTAATGTTAATTAAAGGCAATGACCCATGTTTGCAACAGATACAACCTACAACCCTAAGAAAACCTTGATGCAGATAACGCAAGACATGCAAATCTGCCAGAGTGACTATCCGCTCGATTGGTATCAAGAAGATTACATCCCTTATGCCGAAGAATATTTAGCCTTGCCTGATCGAAAGCTCACAACGGTTTTAAATTGGATGACACCATACTTAAACAAAGTACAAGATCATTTTGGCCCTAACTTATTACTGCTGGCACATTATTATATGGGTGGTGAAATTGTTCGTTTAATTGAACAATTTGGTGGACAAATTGGGGACTCTTATCAACTCGCATTGATGGCTGAAAGCCATCCTGAAAAATCAATTATTGTTGAGTCTGCTGTACATTTTATGGCAGAGTCAATTGCCATGCTTGCGCATGAGTCACAACAGGTTTATATCACTAATCCCAAATCAGGCTGCACCATGGAGATGCTTGCCAAAGATTTTATGGTACAACCTGCATTTACTGAACTGAATGCACGTTATGGTGCTGAGAACATCTTACCGATTTGCTATATGAACACCTCAGGACGTGTCAAAGCCATCACAGGCTCCCAGGGAGGCGCTGTTTGCACCAGCTCAAATGTGAAAAAGATTTTTCAGTGGGCACGCGCAAAAAACAAAAAAATATTATTTATCCCAGACCAACACATGGGTGAAAACGTTGCTCATTGGCTTGGTATTCAAAACCTCGCTTATTGGCCCAGTGGTACCGCAGGCGCACAATATAGCCTTGATGCACAAGATGCCAAAACAATACGACAATTCGATAAAGCAGAGCTCATTCTTTTTGCCAGCGAATGCACTGTTCATACGCGTTATACAGCTGCTATGTGTTCTTACTGGGACACTAAAAATTATACGACCGTTGTGCATCCGGAATGTAAAAACAGCGTTATTAGAGCGGCACAGTATGCAGGTTCCACCGCATTTATTTGGGATTTAATCATCAATGACCGTGCTAAAACAAAACGTTATGCCATTGGTACAGAAAACCACATGGTGGATAACTTAAAACAACATGCAGCTTCCCTTGGCATTCAAGTGGTCAATCTTGCTGAAGCGCCTACTGAAAACAGTCGCTCAAATCTAGGCTGCGGTTGTGCCACCATGTCACGTAATGACCCGCCTCATTTGGTGGCTTTACTTGATTTGTTACGCCTTGGAAAGTCCATGGACTACAACAAGGTAAAAGCAGGTGATGTTGTCAATGAGTTTACAGGAACTCGTCAAAGGCTCAGTTCTGATGACCAAGCCTGGGTGATTGAGAATGCTAAAAAAGCCCTTCAGAACATGATAAGCATCACTGAAGACCGGGTGCCTTCGCCGATGTCTTTGTAGGAGGCTCAGGCGCATTAGGTGACGTTTTTGGGGTTGGTTCAGGTTTAGAAACTGCCCCACCTGTTAGCATTTCCTCATGAATTTGTTTGATTTGCCCTTCGAGTGATGTCTGCACCTCTTTCAGTTGTTTCTGTGTCATTTTATTCATATCTTGTATTTGTTTTTGCAATTTAGTCTGTGTTTCTTTGAGTTGTTTTTGAAGCTTTGTATTGAGCTCTTGAACTTGTTTTTGCTGGGTTTCTTGCATGCGCTGCATTTGTACCTGAAGTTGGCTATTTAACATCTGGATTTGCTTTGACACCGCATCTGCATAAACACCTGTACTTGGCAAAATCATGATTAACCCTGCCACAAATCCACTCCCTATCATCCGCATACAATATCTCCTTGATTTAATACCCAGATTACCTAATAGAACCATCTTAGCGCTAACTCTATTTACCACACAAATCAAAATCACTATTTAACCTCACTGGCATTTAAAAAATCACTATGGTAAGTTTTAAGAGTTGAACTATACTCAACAGTGTAAAAAAGCAGTTCATCATTGTTTTATAATTACTCATGAGGAAAAAAGACATGAAAAAAAATATCATTGGTGGCTTATCTGCCGCAGTATTGTCGTTAGCTCTTGTCCAAGCAGCTCCTGTCTATGCCATGCACAAATCTTGTCCTGAAGAAGGCCAATGCATGATGAAAAAAATAGATGAAATGAAAGCAAGCCTCGCACTCACCCCTGAGCAAGAAAAACAAATTAAAGCCATTAGAGAAAAAAACCGAGCTTTCATGGAAGAAAAACACAAAGAAAAACGTATGATTCATAAAGCAGCGGATATGATTGCTGAAGCAAGAGTCGTTGATAAAATGAAACTCGATAGACTTGCTGAAAGAGCAGGACGACTTCAAAGCGAGATCTTAAAAAATCATGTCATGACAAAACATGATATTGGCCAAATTCTTAACCAACAACAAAAAGATAAACTCAAAAAAGATATGCAAATGATGAAAAAAAACATGATGCAAAAAAGAATGTCACAATAAGCAAACACCCTTTGTAAGAGCATAGCGCGCTATGCTCTTACAAATTATCACTTGATTTATGACATCAACTCTTCTAGTGTTCTACCTATTTTGGGTGAACCGTGAATCAAGCTTATCCTCCAAATCCCACATCTACTTGGATTCCTCAAACACTTCACCAAATAGAATCCCAAAAAACCCGGTCTCATCTTTTACGTGCCTTTACCTCAGGCTTATTACTCCCCCTTGGATTTGCGCCTTTTCACCTCCCAGGACTTGCCATTCTAAGCCTTGCACTACTCTTTCTTCAAATCACAAACTGCTCCCCCAAACACGCTTTCATGATTGGCTTTACCTTTGCCGTAGGTCTATTTGGCTTAGGCACTTCATGGGTCTATAACAGTATTCATACCTATGGCCACCTTAATCTTATTTTATCCAGTCTCATCACACTTATCTTTATTGCTTTTCTCTCATTTTACATCGGTTTATTTAGCCTCGTTTATGCCAAAATAAATCATAAGCTTCCGACATTTATATCTCCCTTTTTGTTCAGCAGCTTATGGCTATTTACTGAATATTTCCGTTCAACTGTTTTTACTGGTTTTCCTTGGCTCTTACTTGGCTTTGGACAAATAGACTCACCACTCAAACACCTACTTCCTATCATCGGTGTATTAGGGGTTAGCTGGGTAACAGCTCTTGCGAGCGGATTTTTAGCACTCGCAATCAACAAAAATAACCCCAAAAAAATCCTGTGGCTTGTTTTATTTATTACACTCTTAATCACACCCTCAGCACTCAATCATAAAACCTGGACGACAACGCATCATGAACCCATCTCTGTTGGTGTGATTCAAGCTGATTTATCCATGCGTGACAAATGGAACAGTGGCTTATATCAAAAAATTAAAACCCATTACCAAGAAACATCAACTGACCTTATGTCACATACAAACCTGATTGTGATGCCTGAATCAGCTATTCCCTTACCCACAAGTTACGCCGGTGATATTTTAAATACGCTAGATGCTAAAGCCGATACAAGCCAAAGCGGCATACTCCTTGGTATTCCTCACCCAAGTCTTACCCAGCCAGAACATTATCATAACGCCTTAGTAGGCCTTGGGCATGCTAGAGGTATTTACGCAAAACAACATTTAGTCCCCTTCGGTGAATATATCCCAAACGCGTTAAAAACCTTCACACAATGGCTGAATCTACCAAACCCAAGCCTGACACATGGGGATGCACATCAGACACCGATTACATTTAACCAATATACACTTGCAAGCTTAATTTGCTATGAAGTTGCCTATCCTACCTTACTTCGCGCACAACTACCCAAAGCAGCATTCATCGTTTCTATTAGCGACGATGGCTGGTTTGGTCATTCGTTTGCTATCTATCAACAACTGCAAATGGCCCAAGCACTCTCCAAACAAACTGAGCGCTTTCAAATTGTTTCAAATAACAACGGGCTTTCATCCCTTATCGATACAAAAGGTAACCTGATAAAAACCTTACCTGCCTTTTCAATGGGTATCCTTGAAGGCAACATTTATCCAACTAAAGGGGCTACTCCCTGGGTAAAAACAGGGGATAAACCCATTCTTTATATTAATGCCCTCTTACTTTTTATTATCATTGGATTTCATCTGATGCTTGCCGCGAAGCATAAGAGGCGTTATTCTAACCAACCTAGTTAAATTTGTTAGTAAATCATGGATAATCGCTACAACCCAGCAGCTGTTGAACAAGAAGCCCAAGATTATTGGGTTAAGAAACAATGTTTTCAGGTCAACGAAGATCTCAATAAAGAAAAATTTTATTGCCTTGCCATGTTTCCTTATCCCAGTGGTTCATTACACATGGGACATGTCAGAAACTATACCTTGAGCGATGTGATTGCGAGATACCAACGGGCCCTTGGCAAGAACGTTTTACAACCTATTGGTTGGGATGCTTTTGGCCTACCCGCTGAAAACGCCGCTCTTAAGCATAAAGTTCACCCTGCAACTTGGACCGAGCAAAATATTGCCTCAATGAAAGCGCAATTCTTAAAACTCGGTAATGCTTACGACTGGCGGCGCGAAATTACGACTTGCGATCCAATTTATTATCGTTGGGAACAGTGGTTTTTTATTAAATTATACGAAAAAGGCTTGGTTTATAAAAAAAATGCCTTGGTTAATTGGGACCCTGTTGATAAAACCGTGCTTGCCAATGAACAAGTCGTTGATGGTCGCGGTTGGCGTTCAGGCGCGCTTATTGAACGTAAAGCCATTCCTCAATGGTTTATCAAAATCACAGCCTATGCTGACGAACTGTTGTTAGGCCTCGATACCTTAGATGCATGGCCCGCGCAAGTTAAACAAATGCAACGTAACTGGATTGGACGCTCAGAAGGATGTGAAGTTTACTTTAATATTGCAGACCGTCCAAAACCATTGAAAGTCTATACCACACGTCCAGATACCCTCATGGGTGTTACCTATTTTGCTATTTCTGCAGATCACCCCATTGCCAAAGAAGTCGCGAAAACAAATACCGATGTCCAAGCCTTTATTGAAAGCTGTGCTGGCACAGGAACGGCTGAGGCAGATATTGCAGCCCTTGAAAAGCGTGGTGTCGCCACTGGACTTTTTGCTACCCACCCTATTTCGGGTAAAAAACTTCCTATTTGGGTTGCCAATTTTGTACTTATGCAATATGGCACAGGCGCTGTCATGAGTGTGCCTGCTCATGATGCCCGTGATTTTGAATTTGCAACACGTTATCAATTACCTATAGAGCCTGTTATTGCACCCAAAGATACGAAAACATCACATGATTACTCAAACAGTGCTTTTCTTGACGATGGTGTCCTCATTAACTCAGGTGAGTTTGACGGCTTAAGCACAGCAGATGCCAAAAGTGCCATTACCAAACACCTTGAAAATGGCAGTATGGGACGTGCAACTATTAATTATCGCTTACGTGACTGGGGTGTCTCTCGCCAGCGTTGTTGGGGAACCCCAATTCCCATGATTTTATGTGACGAATGTGGTCCTATTCCTGTACCAGAAGACGAATTACCTGTACGCCTACCTGAAAACATCAATTTTTCAACACAAGGCTCTCCCCTCAAAGAATGTGCCGATTTTATTCATACTGAGTGCCCTAAATGCGGACAAGACGCACAACGTGAAACAGATACCTTTGATACGTTTATGGAGTCTTCTTGGTACTATGCACGATTTGCCTGCAAGGGCCAAGAAAACGTGATGCTAGATGACCGCGCTAAATACTGGACCCCTGTCGATCAATACATAGGCGGCGTTGAACATGCCGTCATGCACCTTCTTTACGCTCGCTTTTTTCATAAGCTTATGCGCGACGAAGGTTTACTCAATTCAGATGAACCTTTTAAAGCCCTACTCACTCAAGGCATGGTCTTAAAAGACGGGCAAAAAATGTCTAAGTCTGTTGGAAATACCGTTGATCCTAATCATCTCATTGACAGCTATGGCGCAGACACCGCACGCTTATTCGCCATTTTTGCAGCCCCACCAGAGCAATCCCTAGAATGGTCTGACAGTGGCGTAGAAGGTGCTTATCGTTTCTTAAAACGTCTTTGGGTGTTTGCACACAAACATCAATCACTTTTTAACGAAACCAGTGAGGTGTACGGCGAAAATAACCCACTTATCAATTGGCAAACCGTTGAACCACAGCTGAAAAAAACACGTTCAGAAGTGCATCAAATCATTGCGCAAGCCACGCACGATTATGAACGACATCAATTCAATACGGTTGTCTCAGCCTGTATGAAGTTATTCAACACCATTTCAACCTATGAAATCAAAACAAAAGAAGATACCTACTTTTTTTATCATAGTATGACTGCTTTGTTGCGCTTATTGGCCCCCATTACGCCTCATATTTGTCATGTTCTTTGGAAAAATTTAGGTTTTACAAAACCAATTATCGATGCGCCTTGGCCCAAATTTGATAAAAATGCTTTAAAAACAGATGAAGTTAACTTTGTGGTACAAGTAAATGGTAAGCTTCGTGCAGAATTTACCGCAAACAGTGAAACCCCTGAAGCTTCTCTCATTGACCGTGCAAAAACAGAAGCCGCATCATTTATTACTGGAAAAACCATAAAAAAATCAATCGTCGTTTCTCATCGTCACTTAATTAACCTGGTGGTCAGCGCGTGAAGCACCCTAAACGTATTATTGCTCTGCTTTTAATTGCTACGTTGATGACAAGCTGCGGCTTTCGTTTAAGAGGCTTAGATGCCTCCCCTGCTTGGCTCAAAAAAGGCCTTGCTGTTGTGGTTGAAAAAGCAGCGCATGACTGGAAAGAACTACTCAAAGATCCACTCGAAGCCAGTCATATTCGTGTCATCGATAACCCTAAAAAGGCACCTTACTGGCTTATTATCAAAAAAGAAGAGCTGACCCAAACAATCGTTAGTGTAAGCTCCAGTACAACACCTCGCCAATACCAACTTACTTATCGCGTGACCTTTTCACTGACAACAAACAAAGGAAAAATCCTGGTTAAACCAACATCTGTCGTTGTCACGCGTCCTTTAACGATCAATAATGATCGTGTACTTGGCTCACGTAATGAAGGTGAAAAATTGAAAACCGAAATGAAGCGTGATGCTGCACTTAAAATAATTGAATTCCTTTATCAACAAGAATCAACCCCACCTAAAACATTACAGGGAAATAAATAATGAAACTATGGGCCTGCTTACTCTCTTTATTCTTAAGCTTCCCTGCTTTTGCAATTGCAATTGATATTCCACCAGGACAATGGCAGTGCATGGCTGTCGATCAGAAAGAACAGAACTATGGCGGGTTAGGAAAATCCATGAATGCTGCGCGTCGCGCTGCAAAAGCTGAATGCAGACGTCGTTCAAATGCACCTAGAAGCTGTCAAACAGCTCAGTCTTATTGCGAACAAGGACCCGTTTCTTTAGTTGAAGATCGCTGTATTGTCAGTGATGGAACAGGCCGAACCTGGAATACAACAGGAAAAGATTCATGCAGAACAGCTAGATCCCTCTGCCAACAATGGCAATATCTCCATGGCAGTACCCGCAGCGCATGTACCGTTAAACATCGCATGCGAAATTATGACAGTGGTGATAAAAACAAAGATAAAGATGAAACCATCTTAGAAAAACTTATTAATACTGATGATTAAATATCCTGATGCAGCCTTTAACACGCATCTAAAAAAGAATCTTTCTCCCATCTATATTCTGATAGGACAAGATTCTTTTTTATTAAATGCAGCAGCCCTCTCTCTTAAAAAACGCTGTCATGAAGATAAAGATACTGAAATAGAAGAAAAACGCATGTATCTTGAACATGCAAACGATTGGAATAATTTAGTTCAAGAAGCACAATCTTACTCTCTATTTTATGACCAACTCATCATTGATGCGACCTGGAATAAAAAAAGCTTTGATGTAAAAACCAAAGCCGTCTTCAATTCCTATGCCGAAAAGCCAAGTCCTCACTGTTTACTCATACTCCGCGCACCTTTAATCACAGCCAAGCAATGCGCTGAATTAAACAAGCATCCAAGTGTTGAATTAATTTCGGTTAACACCCTTAATGCAGGGGCTGAAATGAACTGGATTAAGCAACAACTAAAACAACAAAAATTTACCTATACTCAAAACATTCCTGAACTCATTCAAACCTATACAAAAGGCAATTTACACGCTGCAAACCAAACAATTGAGCGCTTAGCACTCACATATGAACCCAATACTGAGTTAACCCCTGAAGCAGTCCGTGAACAACTCCTCGATGAACGTCAGTATAAACTTTACGAGATATCTGGCGCATGCCTTGATGGCAACCCCAAAAAAGCACTCGACCTTGCTAGACGTGCACAACAAGATCAAATCGAGCCAACGCTCATGCTTTGGCTTATTACCCAAGAATTAAGAATCCTTGAACAACTTGCAACCGGTAGTACTTATCAAGCCCTCAAAATTTATAGCTTCCGAACACAACAATACCAACGTGCAGCAAGACGCATATCTCGCGACAGCATTTATCAGCTTCTTAAACAAAGCCAAGCACTTGATACACAAATCAAATCAGGTAATAGTAAACAGACCTGGCTGCTCACAGAGCAACTTATCCTTTCTTTTTCTAAATAAACTTAAAACATGCTTATTTATATTGGAGATTTAGACAGAGCAGAGGTGATCGTTAAGCTATATAATGCAGCCCCTTCCCCCAGTTGGATGACTAATTTTACCAGACGTAATAAAAGTCAGTATGAACTAGCACGTGACTTTTTTAGAAACCGTGACATCAAAAACGAATACTTTATTAAAAATATTGATTTAGGACGCGGACTAAAATCTATTAAAATTAATTTTAGAGGCCCAAATATTGATGTGAGCACTTACAACGAACATCTTAATTTTTTTGGAAGCAATTGGCCCGGAACTGTTCAAGAGTTAATTGATGAATTACGTGAAGAAGCACTTTATCTCAAACAAGCTAGACGCCCTTTTAGATAAAGCTTATCTCACTCTCTACGTACCGCGCTCCCACTCTCTACGTACCGCGCCATAGGTGCGGTATCCAGTAAATTGACATTTGAAACCACTGGATGCCTCGGATAAACCCTGAGAGATCCTCATAAAATTTTTTTCAATGCTATAGCACAATATATGTTTGAAAATATGTCATTCCCGCGAAGGCGGGAATCTATTTTCATACAAAATCTGGGTGCTAACGATTAGAATGGATTCCCGCCTTCGCGGGAATGACAAAATAATGAACAATTATGAAGCGTTATTCGTGCGGAATGATTCTCATAAAAAAGTAACCTTCTCTCAGGGATAAACCAAGGCACGTAGGCCTAGGCACCCTGCTTCCTAGGCCCGGGAAGTACTTATACAACAACGCTGTGCAAAGGCGGAAATAACACATTTATGAGATAAGATCAGGGTCAGGGTTTGCCTTTTGCCCCAATAACAAACATTAAATTTCTAACAACTCTTTTTCTTTATCGACCAAAAATGCATCCATTTCAGCAATAAACTTATCCGTCAATTTTTGAACACTTTCATTAGCTCTACGTTCTTCGTCTTCAGAAATCAATTTTTCTTTCACATATTCTTTGAGTTGCTGATTAGCATCACGTCTAATATTTCGTATTGAAACCCGGCCCTGCTCTGCCTCGGCACGAACGACCTTAATCATTTCTTTACGACGCTCCTCACTCAAAGGCGGCATCGGTACACGAATCATATTCCCGGAAGGTGCTGGGTTTAAACCCAAATCAGATGTTAAAATTGCCTTTTCAATCACAGGCATCATCGTTTTTTCAAACGGAACAACAGATAACATACGTGCATCCGCAACAGTCACATTTGCTACTTGATTAAGCGGTGTTGGACTACCGTAATAGTCTACTCGAACATGATCAAGCAAAGCAGGACTCGCTCGTCCCGTCCGTATTTTTGACATTTCATGTTGGAGAGACTCAACGGCTTTTTGCATCCGTCCTTCTGCATCCCGCTTAATATCATCGCTCATGCTATTCTCCTACAATTGTTCCAATTGATTCACCCTGAATAATGCGTTTTAAAACACCAGGTGCCGCCATATCAAATACTTGCAGTGGTAAGCCATGATCTTGACATAAACAAATGGCTGTCAAATCCATAACCTGTAATTTTTTAGTGATAACTTCATGATAAGTTAATCTATCGTATCGTTTAGCATCCGGATTCTTAACAGGATCTTCCGAATAAATACCATCTACTTTTGTCGCTTTTAAAACCACATCTGCTTCCATCTCAATACCGCGCAAACACGCTGCAGAATCAGTTGTGAAAAAGGGATTACCCGTTCCAGCTGCAAAAATAATCACTTGCTTATTAGACAAATGTTGTTTCGCTTTTCGATTGTGATATGGATCAACTAGCCCTAACATAGGAATCGCTGACATCACACGAGCTGAAAGCTTAGCGCGCTCAAAAGCATCACGCAAAGCCAAAGCATTCATCACCGTTGCAAGCATACCCATGTGATCACCTGTCACACGGCCAAGTCCTGCTTCAGACAAAGCTTTACCACGAAACAAATTACCGCCACCAATCACAATACCTACTTCAACACCCATGGCAATCAGTTCAGATACTTCTCTTGCCATTCGGTCTAATATATGTGGATCGATACCAGATGCTGCACTCCCCATCAGGGCTTCGCCACTGTATTTGAGGAGTACGCGCTTATACTTTAAAGGTGCCTTAGCAACTTCGCTCATGAGTCACGAACCTGTGCCATCACTTCTTCAACAAAGTTGTCTTCTTTTTTCTCAATTCCTTCACCCACTTCCATACGAGTAAATGAAAGTACTTCTGCGTTTTGTTCTTTTAAGAGCTCAGCAACCGTTTGACTTGGATTTTTAACAAAACTTTGACCAAGCAAGCTTACTTCGGCTAAAAACTTTTTAATACGTCCATCTACCATTTTTTCGATAATCGCATCAGGTTTGCCGCTCTCACGTGCTTGCGCTACAAAAATTTCACGTTCACGTTGAATTTCTTCAGCAGGTACTTGATCAGGTCCAACCACTAATGGCTTGCTTGCTGCAATGTGCATCGCTAAATCTTTTGCGAGTGCTTCGCTACCTGCTTTCATAGACACTAAAACACCAATTCGCGTGCCATGCAAATAGCCACCAATTGCTTCATCAGACTCAACAAAAGCAATGCGTCTAATTTGTATGTTCTCACCAATTTTAGCAATCAAAGCACGACGTGCTTCATCAACCGTTCCATTGGCAAGTTGTGCCTGAGCAACGGTTTCAACATCTGTTGAACCACACAAGAGTGCAGCAGCAGCTACTTCGTTCGCAAAATCAACAAAACTTGTGTCACGTGCAACAAAATCAGTTTCGCTGTTAATTTCGACCAATACAGCACGACGTGCATCGTCTGATGAACAAAATACCATAACGCCTTCAGAGGCAACTCTGTCAGCTTTTTTATCCGCTTTAGTTTGACCCGCTTTTCGCAATTCAAGAATTGCATTCTCCATATCGCCATCGGTCGCCACTAAAAACTTTTTGCATTCCATCATGGGAGCACCGGTTCGCTCACGCAATTCCTTGACCATGGCCGCAGTAATAGACATATTGATTCTCCAAAAAAGAGCGGTATAAAACCGCTCTGAATATAGTATATAAGCGCTTATTCAGCAGCTTTTTTCTCTGCTGCAGCTTTTTTAGGCTCAGCTTTAGCAGCGGCTTTCTTAGGCTCAGCTTTAGCAGCAACGGCTTCTTTTTTAGGCTCAGCTTTAGCAGCAACGGCTTCTTTTTTCGTCTCAATTTTAGCAGCAGCTTTTACTGGTTTTTTAGCTGGTTTTTTAGCCGGAGCTTCTGCTTCGTCAGATACTTCGACAAATTCAGACTCATCAACTCCACCTGTGGTATCGCCTGCTTTCACATCTAAAATAGCATCAGCAATCGTGCGAATATAAATATCAACTGCACGCATTGAATCATCATTTCCAGGAATAACATAATCGATGTTATCTGGGTCATTATTCGTATCAACCACACCAATCACTGGAATTTTTAAACGACGTGCTTCTTCAACAGCAATGTGCTCAAACCCAACATCAACAACAAACAATGCATCAGGTAAGCCCGCCATATCTTCAATACCGCCCAAGCTACGATCTAATTTTTCAAGCTCACGGGTCAACATCAAAGCTTCTTTTTTAATCATGCCTTCAAATTTACCTTCGTCACGCATTTTCTTTAATTCTTTCAAACGAAAGATAGATTGACGAACGGTTTTATAGTTTGTGAGCATACCGCCTAACCAACGATGGTCAACATAAGGCATACCACAACGCTCTGCATGTTCTCGAATTGAATCTTGCGCTGCACGTTTTGTGCCAACAAACAAAATTTTTGCTTTATTAGAAGCGAGACGCCCAACGTGATTGGTCGCATCTTGCAGCATAGGCAATGTTTTCTCAAGATTAATAATATGAATTTTATTTCGTGAACCAAATATATATTGCTCCATTTTAGGGTTCCAGAAACGGGTTCTGTGCCCAAAATGCGCACCTGCTTGAAGCAGTTCTCTCATACTGATAGCCATTAGTCTCTCCAGGGTTAGGCCTCCACGCCTCCCATCACGCACCCCTGTTTTGGGGACCCCGCATGATGTGACGAAACGTGTGTGTCGTTAAAATCGCCGTACTTATACCATACTTTTAAGGAGAATATCAATTATATTAATGTATTAAAGCGTTCCTAGAAATCAAAAAAAAGCGCCACTTAGTGACGCTTTTTTAATTTACTCACTCACTTTTAGTCGTTACCAACCATCCATGGTAAACCTATCACTAGTCCTACCCATCTCTTCTCCCCACTCTCCCATTCTTTCTTCCATAAAGTGAGAGGCTGATCGATTTGGATTCGGTGACGCAAATAAACTGTCAACAAATTTATCTCCGAATTCTTCTTGAACCTTTCTGCTTTCATCTGTTTCAGGGCGTCTAAAAAAGCTTCCAACATAACGACTGGCGCTAGAAGACACTAAAAGCACTGGCGAAAGCATTAAACCGACTAAAACACCTAGCAACGCCATACCGGCTGCTTTAATATAATCTGCTATTTCTGATTTACCCACTTTTCTATAATCAAGTGATAAACCATCAACTGCTGCTTTAAAATTTCTCTTAAAGTCCAGTCTATCAGCTTCCTCACAATTGCTCACACTATAAGCAAGCACCAAACATGATACTCTCGCATAAAACACAGAATGCGGATTGAAGTTACCCTCACACTCATTAAATAGATTGATTACATTTTGAGATAGACCCTTACTGTTTTCTGGAATCTCTATATATTCGTCAAATTTCTCGCCTTCTACTGTCTCTTTAGCTTCATCTATACATATTTGCTCATAAGATTTATTATTTTTCTCACACTCTACTGATGCTTTATCTCTCAAAAAGTCATTATATAAATTGTTTGCTATTCTTGACACAAATAATAACAATTCCTCTGGGAGATCTTGACTTAACACCTTTTTAGTCACCAAAGCAGTAATACCTGCTAAATCATTAAGAATAGTAGCTTTATCTTTAGCATCAAACGAGAGCACTTGATTTAACTCATGTGCTTTAATAAGAATTGCCTTTTTAGATTTATTAATAAAAGTTTTACGTTCATCTTGCTTCAGCTTTACCATAACAACCCCTCACATCAAATACGCCAACTAAAGTAAAGTAGCTAAAAAATTAATGAATTAAAACCAATGACTATTATCACTAGCTTACACGCTCCAAACAACTCATCTATTCATAAAAATAAAATATCGCGCCTATTGTATCAAAAAAAGATACCATATGTAAAACATTAATCCACTCTTAATTAAAAAGCATATCTCTTTATTAAGTCAACGCCCTAGATAGACAATAATCTAACAAACTGATACCATCGGGCGCTTTAATATATCACTTATTACTTAATTTATTATTCTCATGGCTAAAAAACTCTTTATTAAAACCAATGGCTGCCAGATGAACGAATACGATTCATCTAAAATGCTCGATGTTCTCAAAACATCTCACGGTCTCGAAAAAACAGATAACCTACTTGAGGCCGATGTGATTTTACTCAACACTTGCTCTATTCGTGAAAAAGCGCAAGAAAAAGTATTTTCTCAACTGGGGCAATGGCGACGATACAAACAAAACAACCCACATGTTGTAATTGGTGTTGGCGGCTGTGTTGCAAGTCAAGAAGGCAGTGATATTATTAAACGTGAGCCACTCGTTGACTTGGTATTTGGGCCACAAACACTCCATAGGTTGCCCCAACTACTTGAAGACCATTGGAAAACAAAAAAGCCAGTGGTTGATATCTCTTTCCCTGAAATTGAAAAATTTGATCACTTGCCGGCCCCACGTGCTGAGGGCCCTGTTGCTTTTGTTTCTATTATGGAAGGCTGTAGTAAATATTGTAGTTATTGTGTCGTGCCTTATACCCGAGGGGAGGAAATCAGCCGCCCATTTGATGATGTATTGGCTGAATGCTATCAACTCGCTAAGCAAGGGGTACGTGAAATTAATTTGCTTGGTCAAAATGTGAATGACTATCAAGGCCCCATGCATGATGGTGATATTGCAGACTTAGCGTTACTGATTCAATATATCTCAGCTATTGAAGGTTTAGATAGAATTCGGTTTACCACCTCACACCCACTCGCTTTTACTGATAATTTAATCAATGCCTTTGCTGAAGTGCCAGAACTTGCAAATCACTTGCATCTACCTGTTCAAAGCGGTTCTGACCGTATTCTTGGTCTTATGAAACGTGGCTATACAGCACTCGAATTTAAATCAAAAATTAGAAAACTCAGAAAAGTACGTCCGGATATTAGATTATCTACTGATATTATCGTCGGCTTTCCTGGTGAAACCGAGCAAGATTTTGAAGATACTTTAAACCTTGTTCATGAAATTGGCTTTGATTTATCATTTAGTTTTATTTTTAGTGCAAGACCTGGCACCCCTGCTGCAAACTTGCCTGACGACACCCCAATGGAAATCAAAAAACAACGACTTAAAATACTGCAAGACCGCTTATTGCTCCAAGCCACCCGTTACAGTGCCGCAATGGTTGGTAGTACGCATCGCGTATTAGTAACAGGCCCATCTAAGAAAAACCCTGAGCAATGGGCTGGTCGCACAGAATGCAATCGTGTGATTAACTTTGATGGCCCCAAAGGCTTGCAAGGCCAATTTGTGAATATTGATGTAACAGAAGCGCAGCCTAATTCATTACGTGGTCGCCTTGTAACCGAGCCTGCTTGTGTCGAATAAAGAAGAATTCATTGTTCCAGCAGAGCTCGCTGGTGAGCGCGTTGACCGTGTACTTGCAGTGCTTTTGCCTGCCTTTTCACGTGCTCAACTCACCACTTGGTTAAAAGACGGCTTTGTCACGATTAATCAAGATGTTTTAAAACCCAAAGTAAAACTCAAGGGTGGTGAATGTATTGTTTTAAATCGCCCTCCTGAAGCGCCTCTTCCTGCGGCAGAACACCTTCATCCTGAAGCGATTCCGCTGAATATTGTATTTGAAGATGATGCGCTGCTTGTCATTAATAAACCAGCTGGCCTTGTGGTACACCCGGGTGCCGGCAATGCATCAGGCACTTTAGTCAATGCGCTCTTGCATCACGACAGCACGCTTAATCAACTGCCCCGTGCAGGCATTATTCATCGACTTGATAAAGACACCACAGGGCTCTTACTGGTTGGAAAAACACTTGAAGCATACACTGCTTTAGGTCGGGCAATGCAAGCACGTGAAATTGACCGCCATTACATAGCATTGGTTCAAGGACACATTGTTGGCGGTAGCACACTCACCACAGGTTACGGCCGACATCCACGCCATCGCCTTAAAATGGCTGTGTGTACTGGCGGAAAAGAAGCTATCACAACTTATGCCGTTAAAAAACATTATCCCAATGCTCATGCAACGCTTCTTAACCTTAAACTCATGACCGGACGTACCCATCAAATTCGAGTACACATGGCACATATTCATCATCCTATTCTGGGTGATACCTTGTATAGTGGGCGACCTAAACATCCTAAAAATCTAGATGAGCAGACTCGTGAGCTCTTTTTAAACTTTAAACGCCAAGCCCTACATGCTGAAAAACTGAGCTTTCATCATCCTATCGATAACAAACACTTGACTTTTACAGCCCCTCTGCCGGATGATTTCCAAGACTTACTCAATGCCTTGGACAGCACCCAAAATGCAAACACCTTATTATCTTAAAGCGAATTGGCCTGCAAAAAAACACATTCGTGCACTCACTGTGACTTATCCAGAAAGTTTTTCTGAAATAAAGCACGATCTTAAACTACCAACTGAGCCTATTTGGCTCAAACAAATTCATACCAATATTTGTGTGCGTGTTGAGGATGACACCACACGAGAAGCCGATGCAACGATTACCAGCAGCAAAATGCATCCGCTTGTCATTAAAACCGCTGACTGCCTACCCATTTTACTCTGTGATAAAGCCGGTACTGAAATTGCGGCCATTCACGGAGGCTGGCGCGGGTTACTCGGTGGTATCATTGAAAATACACTCTCTCGATTCAATACGAACCCCGAGCAACTAATGGCCTGGACAGGTCCTGCTATTTGTAAAAATTGCTTTGAAGTCGGTGAAGAAGTCCCTGAAGCGTTCATTAAACAATACCCCTATACAAAATCTGCTTTTCATCCTGCTAAACAACCCCATAAATATTTTGGCAACCTTGTGCAAATTGCGACATTAATTTTAAAAAATCATGGGGTTACAGATATACATCATTCAAACGCTTGTACTTTTGAAGAAGAAAAAAAATTTTACTCCTACCGAAGAGCTAAACAAACCGGTAGAATGGCTACACTCATTTGGTTTGATAATAAAATGGATGACTAACATGCCTTATATACGCCGTATTCTGACCGCTTTTTGTATCGCTGCCCTTGCCTGTTTCTTTTCACCCCCATTACTTGCCGAGGCATCTGTAACCCCTACGCCAACGCTTGCCCCGGTGCTTAAAAAAGTGGTCCCTGCCATTGTGAACGTTGCTGTTCAAGGGATTATCCCAAATGATGTGCCACTCGCTCCTGACGAAAACACACCCAACCCACAGGGCAGACCTGGTCCCAGAGAAGAAATGCCTGACGATGGCCAGCCTCGAAAATTCCAAAGCATTGGTTCAGGCGTTATTGTTGATCCAGAACATGGCATTATTTTAACTAACGACCATGTCATTCGAAACGCAAGCCTTGTCACCATTACCTTAAACGATGGTCGACGCCTTAAAGCAAAAGTGATTGGAAGTGACAGTGCTACCGATGTTGCAGTCCTTAAAATTGATGCTAAAAACTTAAAAAGCTTACCCATTGGTGACTCTGATAAAACTGAAGTAGGTGATTTTGTCATGGCCATCGGTAATCCTTTTGGCCTGAATAGCTTTGGTAACAGCCAAACAGCAACGTTTGGGATTGTCAGTGCCAAACAACGTAGCGATTTAAACATTGAAGGGATTGAAAACTTTATTCAAACCGATGCTGCGATTAATCCTGGTAGTTCAGGTGGTGCGTTAGTCAATACCAGAGGCGAGCTTATTGGTATTAACACGGCCATTATCTCACTGCACGGTGGAAATGTTGGTATTGGTTTTGCTATTCCTATTAACATGGCCAAAGATGTGGCCCAACAAATCATCAAATTTGGCTCGATTCATCGTGGCTTAATGGGTGTTTTTGTTCAACATTTAACCCCTGAATTATCACAAGCCATGGGATACTCCGGAAGTTTAAAAGGCGCCTTAATTGCACAGGTTAATACGGACTCTCCTGCTGAAGCTGCAGGCCTGAAACCTGGAGATATTATTACAAATATTAACAATACTAAAATCACGCAAGCAAGCCAGGTTAAGACTACTATTAGCCTCCTTCGTGCTGGCAGTAATGCAAAAATTACGGTTAAACGTAAAGATAAAGACATCGTTTTAACCGCCACTGTCACTGACATGAAAAAACAAGAGCAGCAAATGCAAGCCTCTAACCCATTCTTATATGGCCTGTCTTTACGTGAGTTTGAACAAGACTCGCCATTACATGGCCATATTGTGGGTGTACAAATTGTAGGAGCTTCTGAAAACAGTGCTGGCTGGCGTGCAGGGCTTCGCCCAGGAGATGTGATTGTTGGTGCTAATCATGAGCCAACTAAAACGCATGATGCCTTACAAACCATCGCAGGAAAACAGAAAAAACAGTTGCTGGTTCAAATTCTGCGAGGTGCTGGCGCTTTATATATTTTGATCATTTAGTTTTAGCTATTCCCTTCTCCCCTTGGGGAGTCACTATGCTGTTATTGAGAGGATTAAAAAAAGGGGCGCTGCCCCTTTAAATCCCCGAGATATTTAAGAAGGGAATTTCAGCATCAAAAAGCGGCTTAAGCCGCTTCAAAATTCCCTTACGGTCATCGGCGTCCCCACCTG
>JAHZKF010000101.1 GCA_022600575.1 Gammaproteobacteria bacterium
TGAGATCAAGACGTAAAGTGTAGATTATGAAAGCAATCATTGAGCAGCTCTTGCAGCACGCTTTGGGCGAGTTAAAGGCATCAGGCATTGTGCCTGAAGATTTTCAGGGCGTGATTAAGGTTGATCCGGCTAAAGATTCAAAGCATGGTGATTTTGCGACAAATTTAGCATTGATGCTTGCAAAACCTGCGCGCCTGTCGCCGATGGTATTGGCCGAGAAAATGGTCAAAGCAATGCCTGCGCATGATTTATTAGAAAAGACTGAAGTTGCAGCGCCTGGGTTTATTAATTTTTTCATGAATGAGGCCTCACGTGCGTCGTTTATTTTGGAACGTGTGTTTCGTGAAGGTCATGATTACGGCAAAAGTGCTGTTGGAGCAGGACAGCGCGTATTACTGGAGTATGTATCAGCTAACCCAACAGGGCCGCTACATGTAGGCCATGGCAGGGGTGCTGCTTTTGGGGCAAGTCTTGCCAACTTGCTTGGCATGGCAGGCTATTCTGTTACGCGTGAATATTACGTTAATGACGCTGGCCGACAAATGAATATTTTAGCTGTGAGTGTGTGGTTACGATATTTGGCATGTGCGGGAGAGGCTATTGTTTTTCCATCTAACGGCTATAAAGGTGATTATGTTCGCACCATCGCAGAACAGCTTTATGAAAAAAATACGAATCAATATGTACACCCTTGGTCCTTAGTTGCTGCCGATTTGCCAGTAGATGCACCAGAAGGCGGTGATAAAGAGCAATATATTGATGCTGTCATTCAGGTTACGAAGCAGTTATTGGGCGAGGATGCTTTTAATCTTTTTCATCAAACAGCACTTCATTTTGTTTTGTCTGATATAAAAGAAGATTTAGCCGAGTTCGGTGTTGAATATGAAAACTGGTTTTCTGAACGTAGTCTATTGGATTCAGGGGCAATTAAGGCAGGGGTTGATGCTTTAACAAAGGCAGGCTGCACTTTCGAAGAAGAGGGTGCGATTTGGTTTCGTGCCACTGATTTTGGGGACGAGAAAGACCGAGTGCTTGTGCGGGCTAATGGTGAGCCGACTTATTTTGCATCGGATGTTGCTTATCACTGGGACAAATATGAGCGCGGTTTCGATATTGTGATGGATTTGTTTGGTGCTGATCATCATGGTTATATTCCGCGTTTAAAAGCAGCTGTTACAGCGCTTGGGCATGATGAAGAAGCCTTACGCGTATTTATGGTGCAATTTGCTATTTTGTATCGAGAGGGGCAGCGCCTTCAAATGTCTACTCGAAGCGGTTCTTTTGTGACCTTGCGTGAACTTCGGGAAGAAGTTGGACGAGACGCGGCACGCTTTTTTTATGTGATGCGAAAACCTGAGCAACATATGGACTTTGATTTAGATTTAGCAAAATCTGAATCACGAGATAATCCTGTGTATTATATTCAATATGCGCATGCACGTATCAGTAGTGTATTCCGACAGCTTAAGACGCGTGGCATGTCATGGGATAAAGAAACAGGGCTTTCAAATGCAGCATTACTCACAGATACGCATGAAGTGGCTTTAATGACACAAGTTGGTCGTTATCCTGACGTCATTGAGCTTGCAGCTAAGGCATGTGAGCCGCATCAAATTGCTTATTATCTGCGAGAGCTGGCTAATGCGTTGCATGCCTATTATAATGCTATTTCGTTGTTGTGTGAGCAGGAAGCACTTCGGTGCTCGCGTTTAACCTTGATTTTTGCGGTACGCGAGGTATTACGAAATGGGCTTCAACTGCTTGGTGTATCTGCCCCAGAGAGCATGTAATGGCGAATTATCAGGATAAGCAGCATAGTCGGAAACAGACGCGCGGTGTTGTCACGCGTCGTCAATCAAGACAGCGTTTTTTAATGGGTATTATGGTGACTTTTTTGGGTGGGTATACGCTTGCTTGGTTTTATCCTCCTATGGTGCTGACAACATGGTTTCAGTCTTACCTAGGGAGTCATAAGTATTTACAGCAGCCTGTAAAAACAGCTGAACTGCCAAAGCCTAAGTTTGAGTTTTATACGTTATTAACGCAGGAAAAAGCACCTTTAAAGTCAAAGTCGCCTGCTGTGAATGAGCCTACGGCAACGCTTGAACCTGTAAAAATCCCTGAGCCTATCAAAGCAGTCGAGCCTACCAGAGCCGCTGAATCAGTAAAAGCAGTTGATTCTGTTAAAAATGATGTGCCGGCTGCACCTATTCAAGCGTTATCAAAGTACACGTATCTTTTACAATTGGCGTCTTTTCAACGACGAGAAGATGCAGAACAAATGAAGGCTTCGCTGATTATGCGAGGGCTTGATGCAAGCATTAAAACGGCCACGCAACAAGGAGGTGTTTGGCATCGTGTGGTGATGGGGCCGTTTGAGTCTCGTCAAACAGCAGAAAAAATTCAAGCTAATATTGCACAAAGCGAGCGTATATCTGGCATTATTAGAAGGGTAGATGTATAAGTTTTAGAGTGTTCTAGATGTCAATTCATACGTATTCTGTGCCTGACATGATGGGCGGTTGTTGTGTTGGGACTGTAAAAAATGCTGTTAACAGTACACCATTTAGACATTGTGCGTTTGAGGTAGATGCGCTGAGCAAAACGCTGACACTTTATTTAAAAGATGATGATGAGACGTTTAAAAACCTTAAAACATCCGAGGTTGATGAGCTTATTTTTTCGGCATTAAGAGATGTTGGCTTTGATAACACGACACCTAAAGGTGTGGTCAAGAAAACAAATCATTTATCGCATGCTTTTTGGGGAGCGCTAGGGCTTTCTGTTGGGTTTCTTTTACTTATCCTACCTTTGTTATTAACGACAATGCCGTTTTTTTTAGTGGTGAGCTTGGCATTGTTGAGCACGAGTTTAACGATAGGTTTAGGTTGGTCTTTTTATCGTCGTGCATATCATGGGCTTTGGCAGCGTGCATGGACCATGGATACCCTTTTTTCGATTAGTACAGCTGTAATTTTGGGGGTGTCGATTAGCGCATTATTTGTGCCGGGATTACCCATGATGTTTGAAGCAGGGCTTCTTATCTTTGGGTTTCGTCATGCAGGCATTGCCATTGCGGATGCTTTTAAAGCAAAGCTTTTGGGGGTTCGACGTTTTCAAGATGATGCACCTCAAAAAGTAATCCGTGATAATGGTGAGGTGGTTGCATTAGATAAGGTAAAACCGGGCGATAGATTGCTTGTGTCACCAGGGGAGATATTAGCAGTAGATGGTGTGTTTGAATCGGGCTCAGGAATGGTGTCTAGTTTGTATCAAACAGGTTCTAATCAGTCAAAGCCTTTGGTGATAGGGCAACCTTATCCTGCAGGAACAAAGCTTGTTTCTGTCTCAGAGCCGCTCAAGTTTTGTGTTAAAGAAGCCGCAAATGACTCATTCTTGGCGCGAGAAGACAGAGCTATTCTTAAAGCAAAACTCAATCGTGCCTTAGAAAAAAAACCAGTAAAATCGAGTGGGTTTGCCTACTGGCTGCAGTTTTTTGTGCCAACGGTTGTTGCTGTCGCTCTGATTTCGGGTGTTGCGGTTGGTGTTTATTTTGGTTCTTGGATGCTTGCAATTCAATGTGCAGCGTGTGTTTTGGTTGCATCTTGTCCGTGTACCTTAGGGCTTATTGCACCATTGGTCACGCATGTAGGGATTAAAAAAATAGAGAAAACAGGGATTCATTTTAGAGAGCCTGATCACCTTGAAATGGTTGATAAAATCGATTGTGTGATGATTGATTTAAATGGAACGGTGACTTATGGCATGCCAAAAGTTGTTCATCCTGAAGTGAATCAAAAGCTACTTGCTTTGATGGCACATCTTGAAAAAACAGAAGATCATTGGGTGGCACGTGCCATTAAAAAAGCGGCAAAAGGCCTGCCTTTTGAAGGAGGAGAATGTACGCGCTTAGCATCCACTCATAATGGGCATCGTGTGTTGTTTGAAGGTGAGGAATATGTGCTAGGTAATCGTTTGATGATGGAGGAGTTAGGGATTACAAGTGATGCGTTAGATGTTTCACTTGGGCTGGGTGAAAGTGTGGTTTATTTGGCGCGCGCAGGTCAGCTTGTCGGTCATCTTGTTTTAGAAGATAAAATTCGAGATGGCACGTATCAAATGGTTAATGAATTACAAGCATCAGGAAAGAAAGTTTATTTATGCACCGGTTCAGATAAAGAAACAGCGAATCGTTATGCGACAGCGCTTAAAATTCCAACCCGTCAAGTGTTTTCAGATTGTACGATTGATGGTGAGAATTCAAAACAAGCGCATCTTGAAGTATTAAAAAAACAAGGCCATCATGTTGCGATGATTGGAGATGCTGGAAATGACGCACGTGTAATTGCTAAGAGTCATTTTGGATTGGTTGTTGCGCATGAAGGAGGGCATGTCGGTACACAACAAGGTGCATCTGCGGTATTGCAGACAGATTCTCTTCTGCCCGTACTTCAACTGTTTAAAATTGCGGATAAGACTAATTCCAATATTAATCAAAATGTATACTTTAGTTTTGCTTATAATATATTGGCTATGTCAGCGCCTGCAGTATTACTACTGAGCCGTGGCGTGGTTTTAAATCCGGCTGTGGGTGCGGCTTTAATGATATTACAAACGCTTTTGATTTTTGCGAACGTTTATCGCTTTGATACGGAAGAAGAAGAGGTGCTAGTTGACAGTAAAACACCAGCAGCAGGGCTTCATTCAAGCGCCAGTGCGTCTCGTGGTGATTATGAACCGGGTTTAAGTTTAAGTGCTCAAAATGTAATACCAGAACCCACGCCAGAGAGGCGTGGACCTGATAACAACAATGGAGAGGGTGTTACGAGTAGTTTTACAGCGCTGCAGTGTTAGACGCAGTGCTTGTATTTGCGGTTGAATCATCAGCCTTTTCTGTTTGAGAAAACAGGCCGTGCTCTGATGTTTTCACGAGACTCATGGCACCGATAGCGGCGAGCGCAAGGCCCCCTATAACGAGCAGCGGCTTTAAAGCTATCATTGCTGCAACCACAAGAATACCACCTGCAAGTATTGCTAAGCCTGAGAGGCAGTTTAGGGTAAATGTTGTGTTGTTGAAGGTTGGCTCACTGTTGGTTTTTTGAGGAGCAGGTTTATCCGTTTCCTTAGTCGCTTCTTCAATTATTTCATCTAAAATAGATGTAATCAGCACTCTTTCTTCAGCTTCAGCCATTTCGGCAATAGAAGCTTTTTCGGCATCGATTATAGATTGCTTTAAAGATTGTATGTTTTCAGTACGGCTGGGTGCAAAAACAATAGTCATGACTAGAAGCACTTGTTGATGGTCTTCAGCCGGGCTGTTTGGGGGTGTAATGAAAATGAGTTTTAAGAAAGCTCGAGCATCAGGCGATGTTCCAAAGCTCTCAGCATGAAATGCGAGTTTATCTTTGTCTTCAGTGGTAAGATCAGCTTTAGCTGGTAGAACGGGCGCAAATAATGAAGCATTATCGTTAGCAACGGCTTCTAGTGCACTGATAATCAAAGGAATGAGTTGCATGCGTAAGGTTGCATACGAGTCATATTGATGACCGTACAGGGTAGTTATCCCTTGTGCGAGTTGCACGGCTTCATTTGTAGCTTCAAGATCTGTTCTGTATTGGTCAAGTAATACCTGTGCTTGTTTTGCTGTGAGTTCCATCATTGTGTCCTCTATATTAAAGCTTTTGTTTCAATAGGGCTACATAATAAACTCAAATTGATAAAAAATCAATCATTATTTGATTTAATTTGCACGCATATGTTATTTGCGTTGCTAATGGCGTGTGGTTTGCTGACACGTAGTGTTAAATCTTTAATGTTGAATGTAGTCTGGATGGAGGCAATCACTTGTTTTGCGACGGTTTCAATAAGATTAAAAGTGTTTGATGTAACGAATTCGGTAACATGTTGGCAGAGTGCATCATAATCGATGGTTTTTTCTAGGGTGTCATCGAGCGTGCTAAAATCCATTGGGATTTCAAGATCGAGTAGTAAGACTTGATTTATTTTTTTCTCCCAGGCATGTACACCAATGCGTGTTTCAACACGTAAGCCTTCGATATGTAAAGAATCCATGATTTTTTTTGTCTCTGGTTTTAATTGCTGTAACATAGCGATTCTTTGACCATAAGTAAATTATTACGCTTATTTATGTTATGCCTGTGTTTTTGTTATTCTCACGTGGGCGGCGTTGTTGCATCAATACTCCCTGGGCCTACGTGCCTCGGTTTATCCGAGGCATCCAGTGGTTTTCGTAGAGAGAGGTTGGAACGTGTTGAATGACATTAATAAATGTAATAGTTGAAAGCTAAGGTAATTTAAAATGAGTGATTTATCTGAATCGTTGTTTTTACGTAGTTTGAAACATGAACCTGTAGAACGAACCCCTGTTTGGGTGATGCGGCAAGCAGGGCGTTATCTGCCAGAGTATTTAGCTGTTCGTAAAGAAGCGGGTGATTTTATGACGCTTTGCAGAACACCTAAGCTTGCATGTGAGGTGACATTACAGCCTCTTAGGCGTTTTGATTTAGATGCAGCGATTTTGTTTTCTGATATTTTAACCATTCCGGATGCTATGGGGCTTGGGCTTTCATTTCAAGAAGGTGAGGGACCACAGTTTGCGCGACCCATTCGTAGTGTATCTGAGGTGGATAGTTTGCGCGTAACAAAAGCATCAGATGATTTAGCTTATGTCATGGAAGCAGCAGCACTTATTCGCTCAAAAATGCCAGATGATTTGCCGCTAATCGGTTTTTCAGGCAGTCCATGGACTTTGGCATGTTATATGATAGAGGGTCGAGGTAGTCGAGATTTCAAACATATTCTACGGTTTATGTATGAACATCCAGAAGCCATGCATACATTGCTTCAAAAGCTCACTGACTCAGTGATTGATTACTTAAACGAGCAAGTGCAAGCGGGTGTAAACGCTTTAATGGTCTTTGATACTTGGGGTGGTATTTTAACAACACCGAATTTTGAGGCTTTTTCGTGTGCTTATTTAAATCAAATTACAACACGTCTTAAAGCACTTTATCCTGATATCCCTATTATATTATTTACCAAAGGGGGTGGGCAGTGGTTAAGTGCACTTGCTGATACAGGGTGTGATGGCTTAGGCGTTGACTGGACCTGTGATTTAGGTCGTGCACGGGCTGAGGTAGGGGTGCGTGTTGCACTGCAAGGTAATTTAGACCCAGCCGTTTTACTGACTTCACCTAACTGTATTCGCGCAGAAGTTGCACGTGTGCTAGAGGTTTATGGCACGGGTTCTGGACATATCTTTAATTTGGGGCATGGTATTACGCCTGATGTACCACCAGAGCATTTAGAAGTGATGATTAAAGCTGTTCGTGAGTTGAGTCCTGCGTATCATGATTGATACGCTTTCCCGAAGTTTGTCGCGATCTCAAGTGCCTGGGTTTGATTTAAACGCGGGTCAAGTAAGCTTTTGTAGGCTGTTTCTAAGTCGGCTTCGGTTGGGCCGCCTGTGCCTCCTAAGCACTCAGTGACAGGTTCAGGTGTGATCTCAAGATGAACGCCACCTAAATGACTTTGCTGTTTTTGATGAATGGTGAGCGCCTGTTCAAGTTCGTGCCAAATATTATCAATGTGCCGTGTTTTAATACCACTTTTGGTGGTTTCGGTGTTGCCATGCATGGGGTCGCATGACCAAGTGACAGGAAGTGCATGTGTTTGGACGGTTTCTATCAGCTGTGGCAAAACGTCAGTGATATGTTTTGCGCCGAGACGCGTAATCAGCAAAATACGGCCTGCTTCTTGCTTAGGGTTTAGCGTGCGAATCAGTTTGAGTAATGTATCAGGCGTTGTATTTGGTCCAATTTTGATGCCTACAGGATTTTCTATGCCGCGTAAAAACTCAATATGCGCGCCATCTAGCTGTGTGGTTCGAACGCCAACCCAAGGTAGGTGAGTTGAGAGGTTATACCATAATCCGTTTTTAGACTGGCGAGTTAGGGCTGCTTCATAATGTAAGTGCAGGGCTTCATGTGAGGTATAAAAAGCTTGTTTTTTTTGCATGGCTTTAATAAAACGAAGCTTATGTGCAGCAGAAGCATAGCCTTTGAGTAATAAACTGGGATTAGGCTCACGAGCGTTTATTGTAAAGGGAGAGGCATTAATGAGGTCACCACGATAACTGGGTAGCGTGATATCTCCTTGTGTTTCGTATTCAAAAGAGCGTGGCTTTGCATATTGGCCCGCGATGCGTCCGATAGGCACGATGGGTTTTTTGATGGAAGGTTGGATAATGTGCGCCATCTTATGCATTAAATTGAGTTGTGCACGGATGCTTTTAGGGCGACAATCCTGAAATGATTCGGCACAATCACCTCCTTGAAGGATAAAAGCACGGCCTAAGCTTGCTTCAGCAAGTGTTTGTTTTAATGCCACAATAGGAGCGACAGAAACCAACGGTGGTTTCTGGCTGAGTTTGGTTAAAACAGTTGTCAGGAGTGCTTTGTCTTTGTAGACAGGCGCCTGAAGGTTTTTGTATTTTAACCAGGATGTGGTGGTCCAGGATTGTGACATGCGTTGAAAAATAATGATGATGAAAGGGGGGTATTATCAACGTTATTGACTAAATGAACAACATACCCTTGATTTTTAATTTGATGCCCCCAGTTTTAAAGGCAACATGAATAGAGGTGATTGATTATGAGCGAACAAACAAAAGATTGGGGAAAAATTAAAGATGCCTATGATGGCGTTGAGGAATCAGCAGAAGAAATGCTGGATGACGAAGGTGAAGATGAAGGAGGGAGCGAAGGTACGGAAAGTGCAGATGTATTGGAGCATCCTTCATATGAAGCCTTAGAAGAAAAACTAACAGAAGCAGAGCAAAAAGCCCATGAAAACTGGGATAAGCTAATGCGTGTTACAGCAGATATGGATAATCTTCGCAGGCGTTCAGAGCGTGATGTAACGCAAGCACATCGATATGGGCTTGAAAAATTTATTAATAATTTATTGCCGGTGGTTGATAGTCTTGAGCAGGCAGAGCAATTGGCTGAGAAACATGGCGATTCAGCTATGCACGAAGGGCTTGAGTTAACTATGAAGCTATTTCTGGATATGCTTGAAAAAGCACATGTTGAACAGTTAGACCCTGTGGGTGAGGTATTTAATCCAGAAATACATGAAGCAATGACTTTGCAAGAGTCAGCCGATGCAGCACCCAATACGGTACTTTCAGTGTTTCAGAAGGGATATAAACTGAACGATCGAGTGATTCGTGCGGCGCGTGTGATTGTGGCAAAAGAAAAAACAAGCTAGTCCCTTGAAATAACAAAATGTCCCCTCATATGTATGTGCATAGAGGTTTTCTTTAGATTGATGTAATTTGGAGCGTAAAAATATGTCAGATATTATTGGAATTGATTTAGGTACCACCAACTCGTGTGTTGCGGTGATGGAAGGAAAAGAAGCGCGTGTGATTGAAAATGCTGAAGGGCATCGTACAACACCATCGATAGTTGCATATACAGATGATGAAGTATTAGTTGGACCGGCAGCTAAGCGCCAAGCCGTGACTAACCCAGAAAATACATTGTTTGCTATTAAGCGACTTATCGGTCGTCAGTTTTCTGACAAAATCGTTCAGAAAGATATTAAGATGGTGCCTTACAAAATTGTTAAAGCGGACAATGGCGATGCTTGGGTTCGTGTTAAAAACGACGATAAAGCACCACCACAAGTATCAGCTGAAGTGCTTGGCAAAATGAAAAAAACGGCTGAAGACTATCTTGGTCGAGCAGTAACTGAAGCGGTGATTACCGTACCAGCTTACTTCAACGATTCGCAGCGTCAAGCAACTAAAGATGCAGGTCGTATCGCAGGACTTGAAGTGAAACGGATTATCAATGAGCCAACAGCTGCAGCGCTTGCATATGGCATGGATAAAAAACGTGGTGATTCTACTGTTGCAGTGTATGACTTAGGTGGTGGAACCTTTGACGTGTCTATTATTGAGATTGCAGAAGTTGACGGCGAGCATCAGTTTGAAGTGTTGGCAACCAATGGTGATACATTCTTAGGTGGTGAAGATTTTGATTTGGCGTTGATTGAGTATTTGGCAGCTGAATTTAAAAAAGATTCAGGCATTGACTTGCACAGCGATCCACTTGCGCTACAACGTTTAAAAGAAGCGGGGGAGAAAGCTAAAATTGAATTGTCTTCATCACAACAAACAGATGTAAACTTACCTTATATTACAGCTGATTCAAGTGGGCCGAAGCATTTAAATATTAAGCTTACTCGTGCAAAACTTGAATCTTTGGTTGAAGCATTGGTTACACGTACAGTCGCACCTTGTAAAACAGCATTGAAAGATGCAGGTCTTACTGTGTCACAAATTGATGAAGTGATTTTGGTGGGTGGTCAGACTCGTATGCCATTGGTTCAAAAAACAGTAGAAGAGTTTTTTGGAAAAGAACCACGTCGTGATGTGAATCCTGATGAAGCGGTTGCTGTGGGTGCTGCCATTCAAGCAGCTGTATTATCAGGTGATGTAAAAGATATTTTGTTGTTAGACGTAACACCGCTCTCATTGGGTATTGAGACATTAGGTGGTGTGATGACAAAATTAATCGATAAGAACACAACCATTCCAACGAAAGCAAACCAGGTGTTTTCAACCGCTGATAACAATCAAACAGCAGTAACGGTTCATGTATTACAAGGTGAGCGTGAGCAAGCTTCAGCTAATAAATCATTGGGTCGTTTTGATTTAGCAGATTTACCATCGGCACCACGTGGCGTACCTCAAATTGAAGTAACCTTTGATATTGACGCCAATGGTATTTTAAATGTTTCGGCAAAAGATAAAGCAACGGGTAAAGCTCAGTCGATTGTCATTAAGGCATCTAGTGGTTTGAGTGATGATGAAGTCGAAGCGATGGTTAAAGATGCTGAAGCGCATGCTGAAGACGATAAGAAGTTTAAAGAAATGGTCGAGCTTCGAAATCAAGCAGATAGCCTTGTGCATAACAGTGAAAAATCGTTGAAAGAATTAGGCGATGATATTAAAGAAGATGAGAAGAAAAGCATTGAAGATGCTATTTCAGCACTTAAAGAAGCACTTAAAGGCAGCGACAAAGCCGAAATTGAAGAAAAGCTTGAAGTATTAAACAAAGCTTCTTCATCAATGGCTGAGCGTTTGTATGCTAAGCAATCAGCTGAAGCATCTGCTGCAGAAGGTGGTGCCTCTGATGCGGGAGCTGAGGCTTCAGCAGATGCAGATGCCTCTTCTGAAGAAGCTGTTGTTGACGCTGAGTTTGAAGAAGTCAACGAAGGCGATGATGCAAACAAAGACGATAAAGCTTAAGTCTTACACCGAGAGAGTATTTCATGCAGCAGCAAGATTATTATGAACTTCTCGGTGTCGCGCGCGGCGCCACTGATGTTGAGATTAAAAAAGCATATCGTAAACTCGCGATGAAACATCATCCGGATAGAAATCCGGATGATAAATCGGCTGAAGAAAAGTTTAAAGAAGTTCAAAAAGCGTATGCGGTGTTATCTGATAAAGAAAAACGTGCAGCGTACGATCAATTTGGACATGCCGGTATTGATGGAATGGCGGGTGGAGCAGGTCCTGGTGGCGCTGGCGGTTTTGGCGGTTTTGGGGATGTATTCGAAGACATTTTTGAAAATATTTTTACGGGTGGACGTGCCTCTTCTGGAGGAGGTGGTGCTCGATCGCGAGCAGAGCGGGGTGCAGACCTTCAAGTGGGCGTTCAGTTAACCCTTGAAGAAGCAGCACATGGTAAAGAAGTCGAAATTACGGTGCCACGTCATGTAACATGTGGTGGATGTGATGGTTCAGGTGGTAAAAAAGGAACCAAACCAACCAGCTGTGAAACGTGTAATGGGGTTGGACAGGTCCGCATACAACAAGGGTTCTTCTCGATTCAACAAACGTGCCCACATTGTCATGGTGAAGGACAAGTCGTATCAGATCCATGTACCACTTGTCATGGACAGGGACGTGTACGTGATAGTAAAACGTTAACGGTTAAAATTCCGCCCGGTATTGATGAGGGTGATCGCGTACGTTTAACCGGTGAAGGTGAGGCTGGTTTGCACGGGGGACCTACGGGTGACTTATATGTGCAAGTTGCTGTCAAAAAACATGATATTTTTGAGCGTCAAGGTAAAGATTTGCATTGTGAAGTGCCAATAGCCTTTACAACAGCGGCTTTGGGCGGCAGCATTGATGTGCCGACCTTAGATGGACGCGTGGCATTAAAAATTCCAGCAGAAACACAAACGGGTAAATCATTCCGTTTGCGTGGTAAAGGGATTAAATCGGTGCGTGCGCATGGTTCAGGTGATCTGCTTTGTCGTGTGATACTTGAAACACCAGTGAAGCTTTCGCGTGCGCAAAAAGATCTCTTGAATCAATTTCAAGAATCTTTAGATAAAAATCCAGAATCGCATTCGCCTAAATCAGATTCTTGGTTTGGTCGTGTTAAGCAATTTTTTGAGGATATGTAAGTTTAAATGATGATTTCGCCGGCGGCTCTTGTTCTTGCAGATGGCTCAA
>JAHZKF010000102.1 GCA_022600575.1 Gammaproteobacteria bacterium
ACTTGGTCAAAGTGGCGAAGGTAATGGTAACAGTGGAGCAGAAGAGGAAGCAGCGAAGAAAGCAGCTAGAAAGGCAGAATTAAAAGCTCTTTTTCAAGCAGCTTTTACAGTTGAGGCTGCAAAAAAGATGAAATCAACACTAACGCCACCACCAGAGCCAAACAAAGATAAACCGCTTGACTCAGCTGCAATAGTAGCAATTAAATCTCACTTGCATAAATTTGAAGTTGATTTAAATGGTCATGATAAAGACAGCGGTAAGTTAAAGGTCGCAGCACATAAAGCAAAAGTAACAGAAATGCATCATTTGTTACTCACAAAGCTTGAGCCTTTGTTTAAAAATAACTCTAAAGCAAACTTAGAGCAATTTAAAGAAGCGGTTGAAAAACTACTTGCAGATGAAAAAAGTTCATTTAAAGCAACACCTTGGATTTGGCATGATGTGATTAGGCCAGCATTGGTTGGGTTAATAGGGGTTATTGTCAGTATCGTAACCTTACCAGTTAGACCTTTTAAATCATCTGTAGCTGATTATGCGAACTCATTCTTCGTCAAACCTGATTCTAAAGCGCAAATAGCACTGAAAGAAGAAGCTGATATGTTGATGAATGAGGTAGAAAAAGCAGCTGCACCAGGCGCTTAAGTACTGCAGTTTGGGTGTGTGAGTGTGTTTAGCACTCACATTCCAACGTAATTAGGACCACCGCCCCCTTCAGGAGCTGTCCAGATGATGTTTTGTTCTGGATCTTTAATGTCGCATGTTTTGCAGTGAATGCAATTTGCGGCATTAATTTTTAGTGTTGGACCATTTTCTTGTTCAATCATCTCATAGACTGCAGCCGGACAATAACGTGTCTCGGGCGAATCATATTTCTTATAATTCACATCAATGGCAAGTGCTGGGTTTTTAAGTTCTAAATGTGCTGGCTGATTTTCTTCATGATGTGTATTCGTTAAATATACAGACGAGAGTCTGTCAAAGGTAATCTTTCCATCAGGCTTAGGGTAGTTAATTTTAGGTGCTTTGTGACTGCTAATCAGAGTCGTATTATCGAGGTGGTGGCTCAGTGTCCAGGGTGACTTTCCTCGTGTAATATATGTTTCAAATGCTGCATTGATAAGACCCATCCATAAGCCATGTTTAAAACCGGGCCTGATATTACGGACTTGATATAACTCTTTCATCACCCAATTGGTTTGCATGGTTTCAGAATAACGGGTGATTTCAATCGGTGTTTCAGGCGAGTCTTTTAAATGTGCTGCACAAGCATCTGCTGCATATATACCCGATTGGATGGCTGTATGAATTCCTTTGATTTGTGGAACATTTAAAAAGCCTGCAGCATCTCCAATTAAGGCACCTCCCGGAAAAGTGAGCTTTGGTATCGATTGAAAACCACCTTCGTTTAATGCGCGAGCACCATATGATAATCGTTCGCCTCCTTCGAGTAGGGGCTTAATAAAAGGGTGTGTTTTAAAGCGCTGCATTTCTTCAAAAGGGCTGAGCCATGGGTTTTGATAATCAAGTCCAACCACAAAGCCAAGGGCTACTTGATGGTCTTTAAGATGATAAATAAATGAGCCACCGTAGGTTTGATTGTCTAATGGCCAACCGATAGTATGCACGACTTTGCCAAGTGTGTGCTGTTCAGGCGTGATACGCCAAATTTCTTTAATACCAAGACCATATGTTTGAGGACCAGCATTTTCACGAAGTTTAAATTTTGTCATGAGCTGTTGACTAAGCTCGCCGCGACAACCTTCAGCAAATAAGGTCTGTTTGGCATATAAATGCATGCCCGGTTGATAATGAGCTGTTTTTTCACCTGATTTATCAATGCCAACAGCGCCTGTAGACACACCAATCACTTCTCCTTGTTCACTCAGTAAAAGTTCAGTTGCTGCAAATCCTGGGTAAATTTCACAGCCTAAGGCTTCGGCTTGATTAGCCAAAAAACGCCCAAGCTCACCAACACTGATAATAAAATGATTTTTATTATGCATTTGTGGGGGCGTGGGTAGGCGATAGGCGCGCTTTTGATTGAGGTAATAAAAGGCATCGTGGGTTACAGGTGTATGCAGAGGTGCATTTTGCCAGTCATCAGGTAGAAGTGTTTTTAAGCTTTTAGGATTAAGTACTGCGCCTGAGAGTAAATGTGAACCGACTTGTGCACCTTTTTCGAGAATACAAACGGTCAGTGGGTGGTTATTTTTTTCTGCGAGCTGTTTGAGGCGAATGGCGGCGCTGAGTCCTGCGGGACCGGCTCCAACAATAATGACGTCGTATGTCATGGCTTCCTGTTCCATGGAACTTCCTTAAATAAAGAGTCTATTATTTTGAGGGCAATCATAGCATAAATATTGCTTTTTAAAATGTCTTTAATATGATCTTGTTGTGTTTGTTTTAATCTAAAGCTATAATGAAACTATCATTTTAATGCCTAAAATGGGCTGTTTTTATAAGGGGGAGACTGGTGCCTCGAGGGAATAAAAAAACGAAAAAAGCGAAAACACCTCGCGTGAATGTTGTCGGTCGGTTAGACCAAGACTTGCAAAGCGCTGTCGCAAAAAAAAGTATTTCTCAAGTTGAAATAGATGAGTATAAAGAAAGGTTGCTCGCACTTGATTCGGTAACAGAAGGGCGCAAAATAGCAGCAAGGCAGCGTATTTACGATAATCTAGTTGCATTAAAAGAAAAACGCATAGGCTTATCTGTTAAATTTGATGATTCAGAACGAGCTATTTTAGCGTCGTTTGGGGTAACTGTTGCGCCGCCAAAAACATCGGAAACCAGCATATTTAAAGTCCCTCAAAAAGTGTTTTATGAATTACAAGAAAGTAGTGCTGTCATCGAATTAGCCCTTCAAACGCTGTCTCGTTATAAGGTTGGTGTGCCTCAAGAAAAACTGAATACAATTTGTCAGGATTTAAAAAGTTCAATTGATGCTCTTGAACCTAAAAAGCACATGATTCAATCTCAAAAAACATTTAATTTAAAGCAGTGTGAAAATATAAATAAACGGCTGGATATGTTAACCTTTGAGGGTAAAGGTGGACTCAAAGATGATAAAGGGCTGTATGCGCTTTATTGTAAAATTGCGGCGCCTTTAGTTGTTTTGATTCGAGCTGTATTGAACGTGATAACACTTATTGCAACGTATTTATTTGGTGGAAAAAATCATAAAAAATCGTTGGATGAGTCATCGATTAAACGTCCATTCTTTTTTCAGTCACCGATATCAAAATCAGAAAAAAAACTGATTGATACAAAACTTACTGAATTAAAAGCACTGTCTACAAAAGTTAAAGATGCGTTAGATAATGCAACTGAAGAGAAGGGAGTAACGCCTAACTTTTAGTTCCTGGGAAAGTATATTGATTAATTTATAAATATATGGTATTATTTTAATACATAATTTAAAGGTATGTATGAAATATATTATTTCATGAGGAGAGGATGATGGGGGGTAAGAGTAAAAAAGTGGAGGCCGAAGAACACTTTTTAGCGGAGCTAGTAGCTATCCAAGGTAGAGATTTAGTTGATTCGACCCGTTTCAAAGAATTGAAAGAAGGGTTGCTTGAACTTGGTCCAATTAGTAGTCCCGAGAGGGTGAGGGTTAGACAGCAGATTTATCAAGCGCTCCTAACGATAGCAGCAGAAAATAATTTAGAGCTTGTGCTTACAAAAAAAGAAAGAAAGAACCTGCATGGTCAAGGGATTACTGATTTGACCGCTGCAAGTAAGCCTCCTACATCGGGTGCTAGTGTTCGACAATCTCAATCTAATCACGTTAATGCCTCATCGAGTTCTAGTACCGTAGAATCTCAATCTAGTCCTATTATGTATAAAATCCCTAAAGTAACTCGAGACGCATTAAGTGATGCAGACACAGTGATAAAAAATGCACGAGCAGCACTTTCTAGGTATACGCCTGGTTCTCATCAACAAAAATTAGATGCTCTTTGTAAAACGCTTGATTCTTGTCTTAAGACCATTAAAGAAAATACCAGTATTTCAATGCAAGAACTGATTAAAATGAAAACGCTTTCTGAAAATCTAGAAAAACGACTCGATGCCTTAAGTTTTGAAGGCAAGGGTGGGTTAAAAGAAGATAAAGGTTTTCATGCTTTCTATTGTAAAGTTGCAACACCATTGGTTGCTTTAGTTCGAGCTGTGCTGAATATTATACCGATGGTGGTTGCTCTTTTGGTGGGTGGAAAAAGTCGGTATAACCCGATTGCTGAAGCAGTGATTAAAAGGCCTTTCTTATTCCAAGCGCCTGTTTCAAAGTTGGAGAAAGAGGCTATTGTTAAACAAGTCAGTGACCTAAAAGCGTTATCAAATGACGTGTTAAATGCTTTAGATGAAGCAGTAGCGCCAAATATGAAGGGTACTGACGGGCCTAGATAATGGGTGTAAATGTTTTTTTACTAAAAAAAGTCACTAGATTATTGCGGCCTGCAGCACTTGTGCAGTGCCCCAAAGACGGTTTCAAGCATATCAAAACGAAATCAAACCAGTGTTTTTAACAAGGTTTCAATAGCCTTAATACGTGCCTGACCTGTCTGAACCTCTTCAGATATAAACTTAAGTCGGTTTGCGCCATTCAATTGATATTGTTTGGGGTTGGTTTGGATGAGTTGGATGAGCTTAGCCGTATTAATATGAGGTGCTTCTGTAAATTCAATACGTGTGGTTTCTTTGGATGCGCTGATGCGTTTAACGCCCAGACGTTCTGCAAAGTGCTTAAGGTGCGTGATTGAAAATAGATTTTTGACAGGAGCAGGCAATAAACCAAATCGGTCGATGAGTTCAACTTGGAGCTCATGCAAGTTTTCTGTACTTTTAGCATGTGCAATGCGTTTATAAAGGGTTAAACGCGTATGTACGTCTCCAACGTAATCTTCGGGAATAATCGCGCTAATACCGAGCTCAATTTCAGGTCCAGGTGCAGTTTTGGCATTGAGCTCTGGTATTTTTCCGGATTTAAGTGCTTCAACGGCCTCCTCTAGCATTTCCATATATAGACTAAAACCAATGGCATGCATGTTACCACTTTGTTCTTCACCTAAAAGCTCGCCTGCACCCCTGATTTCTAAATCGTGTGTTGCAAGAATAAAACCAGCGCCTAAATCTTCGATAGAAGTAATCACTTCTAGGCGTTTTTTAGCATCTTTGGTGATGAGTGTATCTTTAGGTGTTAAAAGATAGGCATAGGCTTGATGATGTGAGCGTCCAACACGTCCACGTAATTGATGTAATTGTGCAAGACCAAAGTGATCTGCTTTATCAATCAGAATGGTATTGGCTGTTGGGATGTCAATGCCAGTTTCAATAATGGTGGTACATACCAGAACGTTAAATTTTTGGTGATAAAAGTCAGACATGACCCGTTCAAGTTCACGTTCTCGCATTTGTCCGTGTGCGATTTGAACGCTGGCTTCAGGGACCAGTTTTTGCAATTCTTCTGAAATACGGGTGATGGTTTGGACGTTATTATGTAAAAAGAAGACTTGGCCTCCTCTTAAAATTTCACGTAAAACCGCCTCACGAACGAGCGTGTTATTTTTTTCTTGCCAAAAGGTTTTAATGGCAAGGCGCTTTGCAGGTGGGGTTGCAATGAGTGAAATATCACGAATGCCAGCCATTGCCATATTAAGTGTCCGTGGAATGGGGGTTGCTGTCATAGACAAAATATCAACATGCGTACGAAGAGACTTAATTTTTTCTTTTTGCTTTACCCCAAAGCGATGTTCCTCATCAATAATCAGTAGCCCTAAATCATCAAATTCAATTCCTTTTTGTAAAAGTTTGTGGGTGCCAATAACTAAGTCTAAGCGACCTTGTTTTAATTTTTCGATGGTTGATGCTGCTTCTTTTGGAGTTTTAAAACGAGAAAGGAGATCGAGTGTGATAGGAAACTCAGAAAACCTATCACGAAAGGTTTCAAAGTGTTGGCCTGCAAGGAGGGTGGTGGGGGCGAGCACACACACCTGTTTACCACTTTGAATCGCAATAAATGCAGCTCTCATAGCGACTTCTGTTTTACCAAAACCAACATCACCACAAATAAGTCTGTCCATGGGGTTGTCAGACTTCATATCCTCGGTAATATCTCGAATAGCATTGGTTTGGTCTAGGGTTTCTTCAAACGGAAAACCACTGACAAAGGTGTTATATTCATCACGTGCACATTGATGCGCATGTCCCTTACTTGCAGCACGTTTTGCGTGAACTTCGAGTAATTGAACGGCAACGTCATGAATTTTTTCGGCTGCCTTTTTACGTTCCTTGCTCCATTGATCAGAGCCTAGGCGATGGAGTGGTGCATGATCTGAATCGGCTCCTGTATAACGGCTCAACATGTGTAAGGCAGTGACCGGCACGTAAATTTTATCATCATTGGCATAATTGAGAATGATAAACTCACTTTGGATATCTTGGTTTTCGATGAGCTGTAATCCAAGGTAGCGACCCACACCAAACTCAAGGTGCACAAGTGGTGCGCCTATGCGGAGTTCGGTTAAATCTCGAATCATGGTATCAGGGTCAACGGCCTTTTTGTCACGAGCACGTTGTTGCGGGGTTGCTTGTTCACCAAATAGTTGTGACTCTACAAGGATAGAGAGCTTGGCTTCTGGCAGAACAACGCCTTCGGTAAGTGGCCCAATCATTAAATTGAGGGTGTCAGTACTTTGAAGAAATGCACTAAAAGAGGAGTGTATTGTCGGATGAATTTTTTCAGATTTAAGTAAATCAAGTAATGCTTCACGTCGACCGGTGCTTTCAACCATGAATAAAGTGCGATAAGAGCTGGTTTTAAGGTAATCAAGCAGGTTTTTAAGGGGTTTTTCTGCTTGTCGCATGACAGGCAGTTTAGGACCTTTTTCTGTCTTAAAGTTTGTAGCGTGTGCCTGACTTGTCTCAGGTGCTTGTTGCATGCGAAGCGGGTTAAATGTTTTGCTAAGCGTTAACAGTTCTATTGGGTTTAAAAAATTTGTTTCAGGCGTGAGAGCTGGTCTTGTTGGGTCAAGTTTTCGGTCCTGATAGCGGTTATTAATTTCTTTCCAAAATTCTTCGGCATGAGTTTTTACTGACTCAATAAGACAAATTTGAGCTGTTTCAGGAAGGTAATTAAAGAGCGTTGCTGTTTTTTCAAAAAAAAGAGGTAGGTAGTATTCAATGCCTTGAGGAAATTTACCTTGGCTAACAGCGTCATATACCGGGCAAAGGCTTGGGTTTCCTGAAAAATGTTCACGAAAAACATGTCTAAAACGTGAAATACTGGCTTCATTGAGCGGGCATTCGCGTGCGGGCAAAATACAAATTTCTTTGAGTTTTTTAACCGTTCGTTGGGTTTCAGGATCAAACGAACGAATGCTTTCAACCGTATCATCAAACCGTTCAATTCTAAAAGGGACACGGCTACCCATCGGAAATAAATCTAATATGCCTCCACGTACAGAAAACTCACCATGTTCCAAAACACTGCTAACAGAACGATAGCCCGCGTTAATTAAGTGTGCTCGGAAGGGTTCTAGCTGAAACGATTGGTCTGTTTTTAAAACGAGCGCATGTTGGCTTAAAAAAGCGGGGGGGCATAGGCGGTGCATTAGTGTGCTTGCAGCCGCAATTAAAATGACAGGCTCACTCCCTTGCTGGAGTTGGTTTAGGGCGTATAGTCTGTCTGAGATAATGTCTTGATGAGGGGAGAATTGGTCGTAGGGTAAGGTTTCCCAGTCAGGAAACAACACAATATTCGGTGTATTTGTATCTTGTTGTAGTAAAAACTGGAGGTTATCACGAAGTGTGATGGCCGAAAGGTGGTTAGGCGCGATCAGGAGTTTGGTTTTATTTTTTGTTGTGTTACACCACTCTGCTAAGGCGATAGATAAGCTTGAGCCATGGAGCTGTCCCCAACGGGTTTTGTTTGGGTTAGGGGGTGTCAATAAGGCATGTGTTGTCATGATGTTTTGATGCATTTAAAGCAAGAAAATGCACATTATACAGCATCGTCAGGCAGAGTCGCTTTAAGTTTAAAAAATAATCACAATAATCATTTTGAGGTAAATACCTAAGCTAAGTATTAAAAACAAACAAACTATCTATTTTTTGACTTTATTTCATCTAAATGCTAGAATAAAGGCCGTTTTGACGGCGATTTTAAGAGGACCTTATGGCGATTACACAACAACAGGCAGCTGGTTTATTTAACACATACCAAGTTGTGCTTAGAGCTTTGAATATAAAAGTTCAGGCCGATGAGACTCTACCGTTATTGATTCAAAAACAGTTACCTCGGCTTTTGTTAACAGCATTAAAAGCCCTTGGAAACAATCTACCCTTTGATCCAGATTTACCAGAAAAATCAGGTTTGCCAGAGCAAGAAGGTGCTTTTGTGAAAGGTGATTTTGGAAATCCGTCAAACCCGCAGCGATGTTTGGAAGCAATTTTTAAAGAGCAAGAAAATGAAGTTATTTTCATGGCTTTAAATGATACTTTTCTTGAGGGTGACAATAAGGACCAGCTAGAGGCTTTTTGCAGGGAGGTTGGGAAACTTGATATAACACCTCCAGAAGATGAAGATGATGAGGATTATGGTGGGGCAGAAGAAGAAAAATCACCGGAGGCTATGAGGACTACGGCAGCTTATACTAAACCAGAACCAGAAGCATCAAGTAGTGGCCGTGTTCATTTAGCAGCACTGAACCTATTGGCTAAAAATCTTTCGGTAGAGCATTTAAAAACTTATTTTGAAGCGATGAACGAGTTAATGCATTACGCAGCTTCTTCGAAAGAGGAAGAGGCAATGAAGAAAGATAAAGAGATATTTAAGTCCATTGGGGAAGATATGTTGAGCTGTGTGAACAGTCTTAAAAAAATGCATTCGGATGGTAATATAAATCCCAAAAGGGCTCAAAGACAGATTAAAAAATTGGGTATAAATCTCCAGAGTACTTTGGCTCATTTAGATAAAATGTATACTTTTTCGCTTGAAGGTAAAGGTAATTCAAAAGAAACACAAGTGGCAGCCGAGAGGTCTCTATGGAACCGTTGGTGTTATCAATTGGCTAAGTTTTTTCGAGTGATTTTTACGATTCTGTGTCTTGGGTTGTTTAGAAAAGAAAATCCATTGTCTAAATTCGCAGGTTACGGCACCTTCTTTATTTATAAACCCAAAACAGATGCCGAGAAGGCAGATATTCAGGATCAAAGAGCGTCGATGAAAGTGCTTGCGAAAAAACTTACTGATGCAGAGACGAACCTAAAAGAGCTAACAAAAGAAATTGATGCACTGGATGCAGCATCAGGGAATCATTTGGGTTGATGATGCCTCTTACTTCTATACCCATTGCCAATGAAGTTGCGAGATCATAATTGCCTTTAAAGGTTGAAAGGCAATTTAAATCTTGAGGGAATGCAAAGACATGAGGGTATTTAAAACACTTGGAATGCTCCCTCTCCCTCAGCGGAAAACACAC
>JAHZKF010000103.1 GCA_022600575.1 Gammaproteobacteria bacterium
AATGGCGCTGTATTTAAGAACATGCCCGCGATTTTATCGCCACCTGTTTGCTCAGGACGTCCATTAACCAATAGCCCTGTTGTGACATCTTGTTGACCGGTTAAGAGCGAGACCACTCTCATGTGTGCGGCCAGCAAAACGCTTTTAAGGGGTACATCGGCTTTACGGGCAAGTGCCTGTAGTCCTAAAAGAACGTCGTTTTCAACCGATACCGTCATTCGTTCATGCATACCGACAGTGTTGTTTCTGTACTCAGGCCATCTAGGGAGTGTACAGCGTTCAATACCTGCTAACGTTTGCGACCAATAAGCCTTGGTTGCTTTTGCTTGCATGGCTTCTCGTTCAAGAATAATAAAGTCTTGATAAGCAAGCTTTTCAGGCGTATCAAGTGGCGGTACATTACCTTTCAGTAAAGCACCATAGAGAGTAAAAAACTCAGTAATTAATAGTCCCATACTCCATCCATCAAATAATGGATGACAAAAAGTAAACTGATTAGAGGTAGCACTTCGCTTATGAATAATTAAGCGTAAAAAAGGTGCTTCAGACCAATCAAATTTACGCCATTTTTCTTCCCGCATGTACTGCTCTACTGCTTCATCTTGTTGCGCGTTAGATAATGCTTGAATATCTACAATGCGGGTTGGTATTTTGACTGAAGGATGCACCAATTGTAGTGGTTCACTGTAGCTTAGGTGATCAAACGACGTTCTTAATAATGCATGCCGCAAAGAGAGTAACGAAAGCGCTTTTTCTACACATGCTTCATCTAGACACAGCGCAACATGTAGTCCCATCACATAAATTTCATAGTCTGGGCTAAATTCACTATGAAAAACGAGCCCTTCTTGCATATTACTCAAGGGATAGGCGTTTTGAAGTCCTTCTGGCAACTTCGGCTTATCAGCAGCTGAGACTTGTTCAAATGGTTTAAGTGTTTTAGAAGCGCTTTTTGGGGCCTCAGTATTTAACGCAATATTTGCACCAACTGATTGAATGGTCGCATTGGAGTAAAGTGCTTGAACGGTCACAATAAGCCCTTTATCTCTTAACATCGCCACAGCCTGAAGTGCTAAAATGGAGTCACCACCCAAGTCGAAAAAATTATCAAGAATACCAACAGGCTTCACTTTTAATACAACTTCGTATACAGAGCAGAGTAGCTGCTCTGTTTTTGTTTCAGGCGCCAGATAGGTTGTTTTTTTGCTTAGACTATTTTCTTCAAGATAAGACTTTGGATTAGGCAATGCTTTTTTGTTTACTTTTCCGCTGGGTAATAACGGTACATTATCCAGTGGCATATAGATGGTTGGCACCATATATTCAAGCAAACGCTCATGAAGATAAGCTTTTAAGTCAGACTGACTTAGAACACATCCGTCCTTAAGAACACAGTAAACACCAAGACGTGTTTGATAATCATCAGCCTCTATAACACAAGCAATGGCTTGTTCAATATCTGAATATGAGGCGACAGCGGTTTCTACGGCTTCAAGTTCTATACGAAAACCACGTACCTTCACTTGGCTATCAAGACGCCCAAGATAAGCAATCGTGCCATCCGGCAAATAGCGACATAAATCACCGGTTTTATATAATCTATTTCCTTTTGTATCATACACAAAGCGCTCTTTGGTTAGCGCTTGTCGATTGAGGTAACCATTAGCGAGTGAAGAACCACCAATATAAAGCTCACCAGAAACACCTCTTGGTACTGCTTGCATAAACGTATCAAGAATATAAAGTTCAGTATTTGCAATGGCATGTCCAATGGGAACAGCATCAAAAGCTTCTTCTCGCGTGCAGGTCCAATAACTGACATCAACTGATGCCTCTGTTGGTCCGTATAAATTATGTAATGCTGCAGGTAAACGGTTTAAAAAGTCTTTTGCTAATGTAGGACGTAATGCTTCTCCACTACAAAATACCTGTTTTAATCCTTTGCATTGATGAGCCTTCTCGTGCATTAAAAACATACTCAACATGGATGGCACAAAATGCATTATTGTAATGGCATGCTTTGTAATCACATCGATTAAGTAGTCGGTGTCTTTATGTCCTTCGGGCTCGCTCATATACAATGAAGCGCCAAAGCCAAGCGGCCAAAAAAACTCCCAAAGTGAAACATCAAACGTATAAGGTGTTTTCTGAAGGACTCTATCACTTGTCTCTAAATGAAAAGCATCTTGCATCCATAGAATGCGATTGCGAATACCGCGATGAGGAACCACAACCCCTTTGGGCTTACCTGTTGAGCCTGAAGTATAAATTACATATGCGGGCATATCAGGTGTAATGACAACGTTAAGATTGGTGGTTGGTTCATTTGAAAGTGCTGCAAGCTTAATGTCTTTTAAAACCAACTGAGGTGAGGCCTCATCTAATATATTAGACACATAAACGGCTGGCGCATCCGGCGCAATAGGCAAATAAGTAGCCCCTGTTTTTAAAACGGCATAAATAGCAACTACCATTTCAATTGAGCGCTCAAGCTGCAATGCGACTAATGTATGAGGTCCAATACCTTGCCGACAGAGCTTATGTGCGAGCTGATTTGATTGTTGATTCAGTGCTTCATAGGTAAAAGTACGTTCAGCATCTAATATGGCGATATGATGCGGTGTTTTTTGGGCTTGTGCTTCGAAGAGTGCATGTAGCGGTTGTGTTAAATCATATTTGACCTCTGTATGCGCGTTTGTTACTTGGTGAACAAGAGGAAAAGCGCCTACAGTCGTTTCAGGAGATGAAACCATTGTGTCTAGCACCACCTGAAAATGCGCTGACATTTGTTGTATTGTATCTTCAAAAAATAAATCGGTACTGTACTCCCAAGTAGATGCCACACACCCATCAACAATGGCCATGCCAACATTCAAGTCAAACTGTGCCCCACTGTGCTCTATGACCTGAGGTTCAAAGGTGAGTGCTTCTGTATGAAATGCACGTCCTGTTTGATTAAGCGCAAACGCTGATAAATCATACTGAGGGTTTGGGTTAAGATAACTCATCATGACTTGAAAAATAGGTGTTCGGCTCGTATCTCTCTCGACTTTTAATGCCTCAACAAGCTCTGCAAACGGATAAGCTTGATATGCATTGGCTTTTTGTATTTTTAAATGGACTTCATCCATTAATGCTAGAAATGTCGTATGTTGAAAACACTGCGCTCGAATCACGACAGGATTAACAAGGTATGCAATCAGCTCTGCAAAGCGTGCATCCGAACGGTTTGCCATAGGGCTGCCCACTAAGATATTGGTTTGGTGGGTATAACGATGTAATAACGCAATGTAAGCAGACATTAAGACGACATAAGGGGTCACTTGATGTGCGTTTGCAAAGGCAATAACACGCTCACTTAAGGCTTTTGGCATGCGATGCGTTAAGCTCTTTCCCTGATAGGTTTTAATACGTGGTCGTGTTTTATCGAGTGGTAAATGAAGGGGTTCAATTGAGCCATCTAGTTCATTAAGCCAATATTGGCGCATAACGGCCGCTTGCGATGATTGCAAAAATTCGGTCTCATAAGCCACATATGTTTCAGGAAAAGCAGAAGGTTTTGTTAATGTTACGGTGCTTTGGTTTGGTTCTTTCACATAATATGTAAGCAATGCTTTAACAAGTGTTGTTAACGAGAGTAAGTCTGAGACCATATGATGAACTGATAAAAGTAAAACATATCCATCTGTTCGTTTAAAAAGGACCATGCCCGCCATCAGTCCTTTATCTAGCTCAAAAGGTGCGTTTGCTGCTTGCTTAAGTGATGAAGCAAGCGCCTCATCAGACAAACTGCACGCATCTATCACCTTAAAAGCGGGTGTTATCCCCTCAACAATTGATTGCATTGGTACACCATCTTGTATAAAAAAGCGTGTTCTTAATGCAACGTGATGTTCAAGCAATTGATTAAAAGCAATTTGTAATATCGGTATATTTAAAGGACTTGTTATTTTTATAGCACGAGAAAGATAATATGCTGTGTTTTCATCCATGAGTTCTTGCATAAAAAATAAGGCTTTTTGTCCGCTAGATAAAGGGTAGGTATGATTATATGTCGTCTTTAATTCAGGCAAATTATCTTGTAATGCGGTCTGTGACATTTCATCAGATAGCGTTTGTGAAAATTGCAATAACGATATGTTTTGTTCAAAGCGAGCAACGTCAAACTGAACGCCTGTTAACCTCTGAATATCATGCTGTATTCTAATTTTTGATAAGCTGTCGAGCACAATCGACTGAAGTGAGATATTCGCATCTATTTCAGTTAGCGGTAAACGAAGTTCTTGCGCAAGGTGTTTTTGTAATTGCGCTAAAATAAGTTCACAGCGTTCGCTCATATTATTTATGACAGGTGCTGAGTTCAAAACCAACGGTTTGGTTACGTTTGAAAATTGTCCTTCAATCCACTTTTGCTTACACTCGCCGCGCCTTATTTTTCCGCTTGAGGTGACGGGTATGCGGCTTCGTCTTGCAAACTGAACATCATGCACTCGCACGTTATGCTTAGCAGAAACGTGTTGATGTATCGCCTGAACAATATCATGCTGCACATCCTGCGCACCTTTAGGTTCAGTCACTAAAATAACCAGCTGTTCTTCTGCTTGGTTAGTGATACTCAGTGCTACAGCACGCGTATTTTTAAGCAAAGGATGCGCGCTAATCACGGTTGATTCAATATCTTCTGGCGCATGGTTCTGTCCACGGATAATAATCAAATCTTTTATGCGGCCGGTAACATATAAATAACCATCAGAGAGCACTCCTAAATCGCCCGTACGCAAAAAAGAGTTTTTATCATCATGACTTAAAGTGGCTTTAAAGGTCTCATCTGAGAGTTGGGGACGGTTCCAGTATCCGGCACAGACTGATGGGCTTAAAACCCAAATCTCCCCTACTTCGCCTTCACGACAAACCAGACGTGTTTTGGGGTTTACTATTTCAACTCGAACCGTTGGTTGTACCACCCCACTACTGACTAAAACTTGTGATGTGGCATCTTCTGTTTCAGTCTTTTGTATTTGATGTTGTCGAAAAGCCTCTCTATTGATGATTTGAGTTTGAGCGATATCCTGTTTTGGCGTGCTTGCTACCATTAAGGTTGACTCAGCAAGGCCGTAACAGGGGGTAAATGCATCTTGTTTAAAGCCATAAGGTGAAAAAATACGCTCGAATTGTTTAAGTGTTTCGTCTCGTACAGCTTCGGCGCCGTTGTATGCTATTTTCCAATGACTTAAGTCGAGCGTTGTATAATCACGTGCTTTAATGTAACGACTACATAAATCATACGCAAAATTGGGGCCGCCACTCACTGATGCTTTCGTGTTTGTAATGCGCTGCAACCAAACCAAAGGCGTGCGAACAAAATCCATTGGAGAACAAAAATGGAGCTCTGTTCGACTAAAAACAGAACATAAAATATTACCAATTAACCCCATGTCATGATAATGGGGCAGCCAGGAAACCACCTTTTGCCCTGGGTGCAATCCAAAAGCCTCTCGAATAATCGCGACATTACTCATTAAGTTTTTATGAGTCACCATAACGCCTTTAGGCATACCAGTTGAGCCTGAAGAATATTGCAATAATGCAATCGCATCAGAGCAAATTCGTGGCGGTTCCCAACAAATACTTTCAGAAACAGCGATTTCATCTGTTGCAATCCACAAGGCGTTGTTAAGCCATGGCGCATCTTTTTCCCATGATGCTTTGAGTGTTACAATCTCTTTGAGTGTTAAAACAGCTGATGCCTCGGTATCATCCATAATCGCTTTAAGCCAGGGCATGAGTTTGACAGAATCAAAGTGATGGGTGTACATAGGTACTGCAATTACTTCGGCATAAAAGCAACCAAATAAAGTAGTAATAAACTCAAGTCCTGCAGGATACAATAAAATAACGCGTGCTTTAGGTGTTGTATGTTGTAATACATGTGAGGCAATAGAACGTGCTGTTTTATCGAGTGTTTCGGTTGTAAGCGCTTTGTCTGCTTGTTTTGAAAAGAAGATATAGGGTGTTTCTTTTGGGGCAAGTGCTGCATATTCAACTAAATCTTCAACCAATGTTTTTTGCTTGTTATCCATACATATCCCTTCAACACTAAAGAAGCAGTCCGCGTTTTAATTAACGTGACAGAACATTTAAGTTCCATTACGATCTTTTGTCAAGATAAGAAAGTGCTCTAAGAGATCAATCAAAACTCGGCAAGTTAAACTTATTGGTCAATCGCTTTTTAATAACTCAGCAGTATTGTTTTTTTTAACCTATTAGGTATATTTTTATTTGATAGATGATTAAAAATGCAATATTCTCAAACACCTTAGTTGGTTTAATAGCAAAGGAATTGAGCGTATGAAACATTATGATACAGTGATTGTTGGTGGTGGCATTTCAGGATTATATAGCGCTTATCGTTTGAAAAAGCATAACCCTAAAAAAAGCATTGCCTTATTTGAGACGTTACCCATGCTTGGCGGTCGAATTCAAACAGGCTCTTTTGCTGACGGTTTTTTTCTTCCAGCTTATGGTGCCTTACGTATTGAACCTGACTATCAAACAGAAACCCATCAATTCATTCAAGACTTACAAATTCCGATAAAGCCGATTGAACAAGGAGAAGCCAGTTCTTCAGCAATACCTGATTTGAATGCTTTAAATAGCGAAGAAAAAGCATTAGTGCTAGCTCACTCTGATAAAGCAGCCGATATTTTATTGCTAGAGTTTGGGCTTCAAAAAATATTGGGTCATCAATGGGACGTACAAGGCGATACACTCGATAATCCAAAACGAAGTGCCGCACTTGATGAACTTAAAAAAACAGCCGCTCACAAAAATAAGCCACTTCACCAACAAGGTGTTTGGAATGTTTTTAGTGATGTTCTTTCTTATGAAGCCATTGAGTTTCTTCGTGAGAAAGGTGCTTATTATAATATGAAAAATGACAATCATAATGCGGCTAATTGGATTGCTTTTTTGTTGGATTTTCGCTTGCTGGCGCAATCGTCTTATATTCCTGTTGGTGGTATGGTTCAGGCTATACGTCTCATTGAGGCAGAACTGATTTCATTGGGCGTAGACTTTTATTTTGAGCATCATCTTGATGACATGACACAACAAGACCCAGCAACAACGCTTTTAAGTTTCAGTCATACTTCATCAGAGCATGCAGTCACTCAGTTTACAGCTGAACATGTCGTTTTAGCGATGCCTCAATATCCATTGAAAAAGCTAGCATCTTGTTTTCCAAAAACGATTCGTACGCTTCTGGATAGCATCATGCCCATCCCCATCCTGTGGGTTACCGCAACGATGAAAAATCCTCCGTGGAAGCTGGGAGCCAAACCCACAAATGGAGAGTATGCGCCCATTCGAACAGCACATCTTGAATACAAAGAACGTGACGGAGAGTCATATGGTCTTGCAATGTTTTATTGTGATGCACCATGGCATCAATACTGGCGACATTTTGTTAAAGATAGCGTAGATGATTTTGAAGGGTATCAATATTTACCGCAAGTTAATCAAAATGAAGATTTAAAAAATGAACTTGAAAAAACCATTCAACAACATTTTAGTCTACAAGATAAACCCTCTATTGATGAATGGGGTATACGTGACTGGGGACGGCCTCCATTTGGTGCGGCAGTGCATTTTTGGAAGGCTGGTGCGCAATCAGCATTGATTATGAATGAGCTAAAAGCGTTTGCTTTAAACGAACATTCAGAGAATCAAAATATACATATCTGTGGAGAAGCCTATTCTGAGCAACAAGGCTTTATTGAGGGTGCTATTCGAACAGCAAATGCTGCCATTACGAGCATCAAAAAGGCTTGGGAATCATCCGCTGTTCTTGCTGAAATGGATTAGGGTGTATTGCATCATTTAAGTTTTTCTTGTAGAAAACTTAGTTTAGCTTATAAAAAACGCAAGCTCATAAATATGTTATTCCCGCTTAGGCGGGAATGTGAGTTTACATTTAAAGTGCATCATAAATTTTCATGCAACAATAACTGATTCAAAAAGAGTCAATACTTCTGGCATGTTGCGTCGTCCAAAACCAATACGAAAGTGATTACTTGTATGATCATAAACTGAGGCTGGCATTAGTAATATGCCATGTTTTTCCACAAGCCTTTTACAAAATGAATCACTGGTTTCATCTGATAGATAATTTACAAATCCAATACAGCCACCTTGTGGCTTTACCCATCGGAATTTATCTGAAAATTTTGAAAAAAATATCTCTAATAATGCAAGATTATGCTTTACGATACGATTATTTTTATTAAGAAAATGATGCTTGTTACGTAATGCAATTAAACTCAAAATTTCAGATGGTGCACTATTACAAATAGAAGCATAATCTTTCATTTGTTTAATATTTTGTAACATCGCTTTATTTTGACATGCAATCCATCCAACCCGTAAACCAGGCATACCAAATGCCTTACTCATAACTCCTAACGATAATGCTTTTGGATACACATCAGCCGCAGGACTTGCCCATGATTCAGTTGGCGCTCCAAGGTGATGATAGACTTCATCAGAAAAAAGCCAAATACCATGATAGTCGAGTAATTGAACCAAATCTTTTAGTGCTTGCTGCGATATGATTTGCCCTGAAGGATTGTGAGGGAAGTTCATCACAAGACATTTAGTATTGGATTGTATGACTTGTTTAATATCATCAAGACAAATCTTCCAATCATTGGATTCTTTTAAGTCAAGTGTTGTTACTTCACACCCTTTCATTTTAGGAATTTCTTTTAATGATTGGTAACAAGGCGTTAAAACAATCACATGATCTTCAGGTTCGCATAATGCATACAATGCACAGTAAATACCTTCTTCTGCACCAGCAAAACATAAGATATTATCTGCTGTCATCTCTTCATACATTACTTTTGCAATCGTACTTCTTAATGCAGGGTACCCAAATGGCTCTGTATATTTAAGTTGTAAGTTATGCCATAAGTTTTGTTCTTCTTGATTAGCTAAACCAATCACTTCTGACATTGCAACACTTTCCGCATCAGAACAACAAAACAAATGAGGTGAACTAAATTCGTATTGTGTGAGGTATTCCTCTAATTTAAAAAGATTAATACTCACGCTGTTTTTCTCCAAGATTTTAAATAATTAAAAATTGTGGCACGTCCCATTTTTAATACACTAGCAATATAATCTGCTGCGTTTTTTTCTACAAAAACGCCTTGCTGAAATAAATAGTAAACCACGTCTTTTTTCTTTTTTTGAGAAAGATCATCAAAACACCATGATTTTTCATTCAAATAGTCATGAATGACAACATGTAATTTTTCCTGCCAATCTTGTTTAAACAAGCTATTTGGCATGTTTGATTCATGTGACATCGTGAAGGATTCACTGAATTTTTGGATTTGTTTAAATATAGATATATCGCAATTCATGCAGATCAAGAATTTATCATCTACAGGAACTGATATTGATTTAATTAATCGACCGTCAAAATTTAACTTTAGATAGGTAATGTACCCAAGGTCTTTTTCTAGGTTATTACAATCCAGTAAAGAAGGATCACCAACACAACGTTTAGATAGGTTACCTCTAATATAACAAATTGTACTAGCGTCTAAATCATGAATAACAACTTCAAGTAATGGATCTAAAAGTAATACAACTGCATCTAATATTGGAATGTAATGTGAAAAACCCATAAGAACCTCTTTGAAAACTAAAAAGTACATATCTGTAATTATATATACTTTTTAGTATATATAATAAGGAGGGACCGTTGCAAGTATTATTCGGAGAAAGTGACCTCGGATCTGCCGAAGGCACAATTTTCTAGAGCACTTTCAGGGCTTGGTCCTGAGCGTTTCTTGTTTTTTTCATAAGAATAATTTAATTCAGATGATACACAGAATGCCGTCATTGCAAGCGTAGCATGGCAATCTCGGGGTTAAAAATGCTTGTGTGAAATACCTATTTTAAAAAAAAGATTGCCGCGAAACGAAGTTCCTTGCAAACTGACGTATCCCCACGAATTTTTAGATGAATGGATTGCTTTTTATGGTTTCCCTTCTCCCGCAGGCGGGGGAAGGTGCCCGTAGGGCGGATGGGGGGAGGATTAAAAAAAATAAAAACAACCAATAAATAAGTATTTAAGGTGATTTAAATATGACTTATTCAGTTTAAGTCATAGCGTGTGGTTGGAGGTGATTTAAGTATGGTAAAAGCCTTAGCTTGGCTGTTTAGGGGTAAATAAAAATTTTTACGTAAAGCTTTATATTGTCAATTTTCAATCCTCCCCCCATCCGCCCTACGGGCACCTTCCCCCGCCTGCGGGAGAAGGGAAACCATAAAAAGCAATCCATTCATCTAAAAATTCGTGGGGATACGTCAGCTCGCAAAGACGGCATAAATATTGTGAAAATACAGCCAATTATTGGAAATAACGCGCCTTTAGAAAAAAGTGGCCACTTCTCAGAACTTAATTAATGACAGGCCCTAATATGTTTATATTTTTTTGAATACCAAAGAAGCATTAGCACCGCCAAATCCAAATGAATTAGATAAAACAGTATCAAGTGGCATTGACCGTGCTGTATGAGGTACAAAATCAAGGGTGCAATTATCACTTGGATTATCCAAGTTAATCGTTGGTGGAGCTACTTGGTCACGTAATGCAAGCAAGCAGAAAATAGCTTCTGCAGCACCTGCCGCACCAAGTAAATGACCGGTCATAGATTTGGTGGAACTGACTGCAACGTGTTTTGCATGTGAGCCTAAAATTTGGGTGATGGCTTGTGCCTCACACTCATCCCCTGCATAGGTTGAGGTTGCATGTGCATTAATATAGTCGATGTCTGACGGATTAACTTCAGCATCTTTCATTGCATTTCTCATCGATGCAATAGCACCTTCACCATTTGGAGAAGGTGACGTAATATGGAAAGCATCTGAACTGGTGCCATACCCAGCTACTTCGCCATATATTTTAGCATTCCGTTTTTTCGCATGTTCATACGATTCTAATACGACGACGCCTGCACCATCTCCTAGTAAAAAGCCATCACGGTCTTTATCCCATGGTCTACTGGCAGCGGTTGGTGCGTCATTGCGCCGTGATAATGCACGGCAAGCGGCAAAGCCACCAAGTCCTAATGGTGTTGTTGCCATTTCGCTACCACCTGCAAACATCACATCAACATCACCTCGCTCAATCATACGAGCTGCTTCGCCAATATTATGGGTTCCTGTTGTACAAGCAGAAATCATGGCTATATTGGGTCCTTTAAATCCATAACGGATTGATATATGCCCTGCCAACATATTAATAATGGTCGCTGGAATAAAAAAAGGAGAAATCTTACGAGGTCCGCCATTTAAATACTGCGTATGTGTTTGTTCAATTGAAAATAACCCACCTATTCCGGAGCCTACAGCAACACCGATTCTCTCTAAATTAATTTGCTCGCAATCCAACTGAGCATCATTGAATGCTTCTATTGCTGCTGCTAACCCATACTGAATAAATGGGTCCATTTTTTTGACGTCTTTGGTTGTAATACCAAATAATTCAGGATTAAACCCTGTAAGAGAAGCAGAAAAACGACATGGAAAAGCCGTGGTATCAAATGCTGTAATCATTGATGCACCACTTTGACTTTTAAGGATACCTTTCCATGTTGACTCAACTGAAAGACCTAAAGCGGTTAGCATCCCAAGACCTGTTACAACCACACGTTGTTTAGACATAAAACACTCTATTTTATAAATGACTTATAAGAAAGTATAGTGCATATAGTGCATTAAGCTGCCATATCAAACGAAGGCGTTATGTTTTCTTCATCTACAGACATACTACGAACGTAGCGAATGGCTAAAAACGATGTCCCGACAAGGATGATTGTTGCAACAACCAGAGGCAATAATATTGAGTAAGACTGTAAAATGGCGGTTAACATGGGTGCAAAACCCCAAGCAAAAGAGTTAACGGAAGAAGATACTCCCATAATTCTACCCTGAAATTCTTTTTCGGTCTGATTTGACAGTATGCTCAGTAACACTACATAACTACAGGGTACAAAAACACCGATGCTTACAGCAACCGTCCACAGTGTGCCAGCATACGCGAATAAAACCAGCATCAAAGTACATAAACATTGAGGCATCACGCTAATTAAAAGGCACTTATTTAAAGTATATTTCGAGGTTAATGCAGGTACGATAAATAAGAATGAAATGGCAAACGTCGTTGAAAAACAACCCAACAATATTGACACCATAAATTGGTCATAACCAAATTTGAGCAAAGCAAACATAGACATATAATTAAAGAAAATATAATACCCCACTAAAAAACCCGTTAGAATAAACAACGGCATTTGGGTGCTTTTGTTTCGAAAAGCAAGCGGTATGCTTTTAAAAGCAACTAAAAAGTTTAATTTTAAGTTTTTATCCCCTGGGTATGTTTCTTTAAAATAAAACACAAGTAAAAACAAAGTGATTGCGGGGAGTATCGCAGCAAAATAAAAGGGAGTTGCATAACTTGGGGTAAAACCAAATAAGGGATGTGCTAAAACCCCTGTAATAATGGGCCCAATGATAAAACCCATTGAGTTCGCAGCTGTTATCATACTGATGTTTTTTGCTTTGGTTTGTTCTGTACTTAAGTCAATAATGGCTGCTTGTGCAACGGGTAAGCTTGCAGCTGTAATCCCTGCAATCATTCGACCAAGAAAAATCATGGCAACACTATTAACCGTGATTCCGGCTGCCATTACTAATAGGCCAATTAAGTTCCCCATCATGCAGATGGTCAAAATTAACCTGCGTCCATATTTATCAGATAAAGCACCTAAAAAAGGTGAGCCGAAAAACATCATGATAGGATAAATAGCTAAAACAAACCCGTATATAAATGTTCGGAAGGATGCAGAAAGAATCGGGTTAAACAAATGTGTTGTATTGTGAACAAACAGCGGTGTCAGCACAGGATAAACCAATGCCATGCCTGCAGCATCTACAAATATGGTAAGAAATAGTGCAATAATTGACACTTTTGTTATTTTGGCTGACTGTACATCTGTTACCATTGCTTACTCTCCTATTGTCTCAACTTGTTGTATTCCCTGCTTTTCTACACTACTTTTAGTATGCTTTGAGCATGTAAAGAAATGGGTTAATGCTGATGCCATATCTATGCGTGATGTCACACTTGAAGGAAATGCATCCACCGCAACTAATGAACCATGAATATGGCCATGATACGAATGATAAGATACCGATACACCGGCCTGCTTTAATGCTGCAGCATAAGCTGCTCCCTCATCACTTAAGGGATCAAACTCACTTGTTGTAATCAATGCAGGTGGTAAGTTAGCCAAAGACTTTGCTCGAATCGGTGAAGCTTTCGAATCTTGTCTATTTTCTTCATTTGCGTAATGATTCCAAAACCAATGAATTAAAGGCGTTGTCAGTAAATAGCCTTCGGCATATTGCTGGTAAGATGAGCGTGAAAAATCACAGTCTATCATTGGGTTTACTAAAAGCTGCCCACAAATATGAGGGCCACCTAAATCACGTGCCAAATGACAAACCACGGTTGCAATATTTGCGCCAGCACTAAAACCTGCAACAGCCATTTGTCCTGGCAGACCACCTAAGCTTGCTGCATGTTTTGCCACCCATTGTACGGCAGCAAATCCATCATTTATTGCTGTTGGAAAAGCGTATTCTGGTGCAAGTCGATAATCAATAGATACAATGATTGATTCTGAACGCACACATAAGTCCCGACAAAATGCATCATCTGAATTAAGATTACCCAGCACCCATCCGCCACCATGAAAATAGACAACAACCGGATGAGGTCCGTTACCAGCAGGACGATACAAACGATAAGCTAAATCAGCATCATCAAGTCCAGGCAATTGACCTTCTAATACTTCTTGTACCTCGGGCCCTGGAGGTTGGGTCGCCATAATAGATGCATATAATGCGCGGGTTTCTTTAACAGGTAAGGTTTCAGGACGAGGTCCCTCAACTTGATTTGCAGCTTCTAACATCATTGCAACATCTGGTTTTAACCCACGAATCACACCATCATGACACTGCGTTTTGCCTACTCCTTTAAAAGAGAAGCCGAGATAATCACGAGAAACGACTTCATCACAAGTTATTCTATAATTTCCTAATCCACCTGCATATGGCATAAAGACACGTGGTTTACCAGGTACATTGGAGCCGGTATACCAAGATGCTGCTTCAGGAAATAAGGTCAGGTTACCCCAGTCATCAACATGTTGCGTCCAAGCCAATTCAGCTGTTTTTGTTGGTTCAATATCAGTGAATTGTTCTTTAGACATATATTGAATACATCCTGAAATCCATTCAACATGTTGTTCAATAGACTTCAACATGTTTGTCATTACCGACGGACTTCCAGGGCCTGTTACCATAAATAAATTAGGAAAGCCTGCGGTCATTAGACCAAGATATGACTGAGGACCATCAGACCATTTATTACGAAGTTGCACCCCATTACGTCCAACAATATCTACAGCGAGTAATGCACCAGTCATGGCATCAAATCCAACAGCATAAACAATCATATCAAAAAGAAATGACTGAGAGACGGTATCAATGCCTTGCTCTGTGATACTGAGGATGGGCTCTTTTTTTAAGTTAACTAAGCGAACATGTGAAAGATTATAGGTCTGATAATAATGTGTATCGAAACATAGGCGTTTAGTAAACACGGCATAATCTTTAGGGCAAAGCATTTCAGCAACGGCAGGATCAGCTACTGTTGCACGAATTTTTTGACGTATGAATTCTGCCAGTGTTTCATTTGCAGCGCGATTGATACCTAAATCGTTAAAAACAGAGGCCGCTTCAGCAATACCTGCATTTGACCATAGATGCTCATAAAGCATGTGACGTTTTTTTTCAGAGACTTCAAGTGCGCCAACATCATTTCCTTTTACTGCTACACCAATAGGAGACATTCTCGCCGCCGCATGATATGTCTCGCGTTCACTTGCTGACGTTTTAGGGGTATCTGGTGAAATAGGATGGTTGTTCGCGGGCAGAGAAAAGCACGGGGTTCGTTGAAAAACCGTTAATTCATCTGCTTTAGCGGCTATTTCAGGAATAATTTGGATGCCAGAAGACCCAGTGCCAATTACAGCAACCCGTTTTTTATCGAAAGAAACAGGTTCTTTAGGCCAGTTGCTGGTATGGTAACTTTCCCCTGAAAAGCGATTAACACCGGGTATATCAGGCACTTTTGGTACGGATAAACAGCCACTTGCCATCACAAAAAATCGGCAAGTAACGGTTTCAGTTTGTGCTTGTTGATGCTTGATATCGACACGCCAAAGAGCGTTGTTTTCATCCCATTGACCGGCATTGACGCGTGTTGAAAGTTGTATATTTTGTCGTAATTTGTATTTGTCTATAACGTATTGTAAGTAGCTAAAGATTTCAGCTTGCGAGGCAACTTTTTCACTCCACTTCCACTCTGCTTCAAGTGTTGGGTCGAAACTGTAAGAATAGTCTGTACTTCTAATATCGCAGCGAGCACCAGGATATCGATTTTGGTACCAGGTGCCACCAATATCATCTTCTGCTTCAAAAAGCTTAACTGATAATCCTTGCGATCGTAATGAGTGCAAAAGGTAAATACCAGAAAATCCTGCACCAACGATGACAACATCAAACTCGGGCTGTTTATAACACTTTTCCGTATGAGGCTCTATGGACATGCTCCCTCCAAAAATCTAAAACAACTTATTGCTTATTTGCAAATATTTTTGGAAGGTAGCTTAAGCGTCTCTCTCATGTCAAGCTAAGATATCAAGGATTGATTAAAGCTTTATTAAACCATCGCGCCAAGTGTTTCTTGTTCTTCTTCTCTTAAGGTTAATACCTCAACGCCTGTTGGTGTAACAAGGAGGGTATGTTCCCACTGGGCAGATAGTTTTTTATCTTTGGTAATAGCAATGCGCCACCCGTCTTTTTCAAGGTGTTTAAGCTCGGCACGGCCTTGATTAATCATAGGTTCAATTGTAAAGGTCATTCCGGGTTGTAAAATGTCCCCTTCCCCAGGATTTCCATAATGGACCACTTGTGGGTCTTCATGCATTTTTTGCCCAATGCCATGCCCACAGTATTCTTTCACAACAGAATATCCGTTTTTAACCGCTAAAGATTGTACTGCATGCCCAATATCACCGATGGTGCAACCCGGTTTTACAACCGAAATGCCGGCATATAGACATTGTTGTGTCACATCAACTAAGCGTTTTGCAAACGGCATCACTTCACCAATGCAAAACATTTTACTGCTGTCACCATAAAATCCATCATGAATTACGGTGATATCAACGTTAACGATATCGCCTTTTTTAAGCACTTGTTTTTCAGAAGGCATACCATGACATACGACATGGTTAAGAGATGTATTCACTGAGTATGGGTAGCCATACTGGCCTTTGCTACCGGGAACAGCACCTAATGTATTACGAATATAATCTTCACAAAATTGATCAACTTCCATGGTGGTCATGCCAGCTTTTATTACCTTGCTTAAGGCTTCTAGTACTTGGGCGGTTAGGCGACCTGCTATGCGCATGGTCTCGATTTGTTCGGGGGTTTTGATAGAAATCATAATATGTGTGTGCTTTTTGTTAATAGGTCATTATGAAATGATTTTAACATAAAATCACACGAGTACATTAAAATCATTGACAATACTCTTGTAACGCTATAGCATTACAACATTGTTTTTATTTGATGAGAGCCAGTGATGACACAAACAGACAACGAAGATGGTTGGTGGCGATTCTTAGCACTGTGTGCCGAGTTGAAAACGGCTGAAGAACTCAATGATTTTTTTGAGCTCTTTTTTACAATTGAAGAAAGAAAAGACATGGCCACCCGCTATCTTGTGGTTAAAGATTTACTCGAAGGGAAAAAAACCCAACGAGAAATGGCTGAAACGTTAAAGGTGAGTATCGCAAAAATTACGCGAGGCTCAAATGGTTTAAAAACGATTGGTGAAAACCTTCGGAACTTCTTAATTAAAAAAATTAAATAGTTTCGTGTTCAGTTTTCACCAACAAAAGGGTGAAAGCGAGGACACGATATGTTTAATAGACATTTTGAAACACTGAGTTATGAACAATTTAAAGCGCTTGCTGCATCACATGCTTGTGTTGCTGTTTATCAAGAAATTCCAGGCGATCAATTAACACCCACTAATGCCTACCTTGCATTACAAAGCACAGCAAAAAACATAACATTGCTTGAGTCAACACCTAATGAAAGCACAAAAGGTCGTTACTCTTATTTGTGCTTTGATCCTATCGCAACCATTCAATCATCAGGTCAAACGGTTGAAATTCATCATCAGAATACGCATCAAACCATACACGCAGACCCTTTTGATGTTTTAAGACAGTATCAAACTGAATTAGCCGTTAAAAGCACACATCCCCTGACTGGATTTATCGGGGGGATGGTTGGTTTTATGAGTTATGACGCCATTCGTTTAATTGAGACGATTCCTAATCAACATCAAGATATAGATAAAACGCCTGATCTTTTATTTCGATTTTATCGTAATCACATTACGTTTGATCATCAAACAGGAAAAGTGATGATTGCAACGGCGACGAGCATTAAAGCATCTCAAGGTTCACTTAAAACAGTGTATCAAAATGCGAGAAATAGACTTCAAAACATCACTCAGAAACTGATTTCATATCAAACAGAAACAACGCAGGATTTATTAAATAAATCTTTCAAAAAGACTGCTATTCAAGTGGAGCCTAATGATGCTGATTATTGTGAACGGGTAAAAGAAGCACAAAAAAACATACAAGCAGGCGATATTTTTCAAGTTGTACTGTCCAGACAATTTAAGATTAAAACCAAAGCGAAACCCTTTGATATTTATCGTGCATTACGATTTAGCAATCCCTCACCTTACTTATTTTATATTGAGTTAGACAACGCGGTGATTGCGGGTGCCTCACCTGAAAAATTCATTAGCATCAAAGATAATGTGCTTGAATCATGCCCGCTTGCGGGTACGAGAGCTCGAGGAAATCAATCAGATGAGCAACTTGCTAAAGATTTAAAAAGTGATCCAAAAGAACTGGCCGAACACATGATGCTGGTTGATTTAGCGCGGAATGATTTAGGCAAAGTTGCAGTACCTGGAAGTGTAAAAGTCACCAAATTAAAAGCCATTGAAACGTATGCGCGTGTGATGCATTTAGCATCGACTGTCAAAGCGACCTTGCGTGAAGATATGGATGTGTTTGATGCAATGAAAGCCTCTTTTCCAGCCGGTACTTTATCGGGTGCCCCCAAAATAAAAGCGATGGAAATAATAGACGCATTAGAAATCAAAAGACGGGGTATTTACGGAGGTGTCATTTGCGCCATTGATGGACAGGGTAACTTAGAGAGTTGTCTTGCCATTCGTACAGCGCTTATTAAAAAAGATGCGGTTTTTGTTCAAGCAGGTGCTGGAGTGGTCCATGACTCAGTACCGCAATCTGAGGCGGATGAAACGTATCATAAAGCCCGCGCAATTTTAGAAGGTATTTTATTGGCTGAAGGAGAAATCGCATGATTTTGATTATCGATAATTACGATAGTTTTACTTACAACCTCTATCAAATGATTTGTTTATTAGCAACAAACGTCATGGTTGTTCGAAATGATGAGATGACTTGTGAAGCAATTCAAGCGTTATCACCCAAAGGCATTGTGTTGTCTCCTGGACCAGGTAGACCTGAATCTGCTGGTGTTTGTATTGAGGTGGTACAGAAGTTATCAGGAAAAATACCGCTTTTAGGCGTTTGTTTAGGACACCAAGCCATTGCTTCGGCATTTGGGGGGGAGATTAGTTCAGCAGATAAGATGATGCACGGGAAATCATCCATTATTTTTCATAACCGTGGTCTTCTTTATCAGCAAGTCGACTTACCCTTTGAAGCAGGACGTTATCACTCGCTTTGTATTGATAAAAGCACATTGCCTGAATGCTTATCGATTGAAGCTGAAACCGCAGATGAAATGATTATGGGAATTAAACATAAAACGCATCCGACCTTTGGCGTTCAGTTTCATCCTGAATCTATTTTGTCACATGATGGCGAGAGCATGATGCGACAGTTTATTTCATATTGCACTGAGGGCGTGGTGTCATGTTAAGAATATTCAATCAAAAGTTGTTACGTCAAGAAAACCTAACAACAGAAGATATTCAGTCCGTTGTAGAACACATGATAGCGGGAGAAAATGAAGCGCAAATTGCAGCTTGTCTTGCTTTGCTTCGTGCAAAAGGCGAAACAGTTGATGAAATTTATGACTTTGTAACCGTCATGCGCTCAATGATGCATACCGTTAAGACCCCCTATCCAGTATTAGATATTGTAGGGACTGGGGGGGATGGTTTAAACACGCTCAATATCTCAACTGCTTCTGCATTGCTTGCTGCGAGTATGGGGGTCAATATTGCAAAGCATGGTAATCGAGCGGTGTCTTCACAAACCGGATCGGCCGATATTTTGGAAGCATTAGGGGTTGATATTAATCAATCTCCTGAGGTGATTCTTAGCTCGATTGAGTCAAATCATTTCGGGTTTTTCTATGCGCCTCATTTTCATCCAGCACTTGCAAAACTTAAATTAATTCGTAGCAATTTACGTTTGCCAACAGTGTTTAATTTGATAGGTCCCCTACTGAATCCTGCACGGGCAAGTTATTTAATGGTCGGTGTTGCAGATCCTGCTTATTTAGAAATATATGCTGATGTATTGCTTAAACTTCATATCAAACGCGCTTTGGTTTTTCATACAGCAGGATTAGACGAACTCTGTTGTGCAGGCCCCATACAGGTTATTGAAATTAAACAACAGCATCAAATTAAATCGCTCATCATGCCTGAAGAATATGGCTTTAAGAGATGTTCAATTAAAGCATTACAAGGCGCAAGTCCAAAAGTTAACGCAGAACGGATTCAGGTTGCCCTGCAAGGTGAAACAGGCCCTGTAGCAGATACCTTCATTTTAAATGCAGGTCTTGCACATTATCTATGTGGTTTATCACGTACCAGAGCAGAAGGCATTTTAAAAGCAAAAGATGCACATGGAAAGGGCCTTGCCTATCAGCTCTTGCAGCAACTAAGAGAGGTTTCTGATGCGTAATATTTTAGAAGATATCATTCAAAGTAAACGTGAGGCTGTTGCTGATTTGAAGTGTGATGCAGCGTGTAAACGGTTTAAAAAAGCACTCAGTAGTAATGGACTCAGCTTTATTGGTGAAATCAAAAGAAAGTCACCGTCAAAAGGCGTGCTTGCGCGTATTAAAAATCCACTGGATTTGCTTCAAGCTTATATAAAGGGTGGCATTGCAGCTGTATCTGTTTTGACAGAGCCGCATTATTTTGAGGGTTCTATTTGTGATCTTAAAAGCATCACAAATCAGCTTGAAAAGACCTGTATTCCCGTTTTAAGAAAAGATTTTATTATTGATGAAATACAACTTATTGAATCAGTTAAGGCAGGTGCTGATGCTGTTTTATTAATTGCGTCAGTGCTTAAAGAAAAAACAAAAGGACTAATGGATGCCGCAGCGCACCTGGGTCTTGAGAGTATTGTTGAAGTCCATACCAATGACGAGCTTCAGTTGGCTTTAAATATTAAGGCTGAAATGGTCATGATTAATAATCGTAATTTATACACGTTTGAAGAAGATTTAGAAACGTGTTTAAGGCTTGTGAAACAGATTCCAAATACGATTGTCAAAATTGCAGCGTCGGCTATCAGAACGCCTGAAGATATTCAAAAGATGAGTGCAGCAGGTTTTGATGCGGTTCTTATCGGTGAGGCTTTGGTTCGTGCAGAGAATCCAGCACATTTGCTTAACGAAATGAGGGCTGTTTTATGAGCGTTTATCAGCCTATGGTTAAAATTTGTGGTATGACTTGCCCGAAATTAGCTTACGAGGCGGCTTGTGCAGGAGCAGACTATATTGGCCTTGTGTTTCATGAGCCTTCAACACGCCATGTAACGTTAAATCAAGCAAAAGCACTTGTTTTTGCTATTAAACAAGGCGGTGCAATACCGGTTGCTATATGTGTTCATCAAACAGCGGCTGAAATCATCATGCTGTGCCGGATGCTTGGCATCAAAACGGTGCAACTTCATGGAAACATAGCACGTGCACAACATGCCAAACTGCCAGTGGATATCATAAAAATCTATGTTTTACCCGTCACGGCATCAGGTGAGATTGCGTATCAACTGGCTGATAGCGACTATTTAAAAATAACACGTGATTATTTGTTATTTGATGGTATGTCTGCGGGTTCCGGAAAACCTATTTTAACGCATCAAATTAAAGCATTTGCAGGCCCCTTTCGTTATTTTATTGCAGGTGGTCTTAATATTTTTAATGTGGCACATGTGATTCAGGACTGCTCGCCATTAGGGGTTGATGTATCCACGGGCGTTGAAGAGAGCCCAGGCAAAAAAAGCATTGATTTAATCCAGCGTTTTATTTCACAAACACAATGCGAGGTGGCCTGATATGGAAGGTCTTAAAACACATTATAGTGATTTTGGCGGCGTTTATATGCCTGAGTTATTGGTTGAACCGATTCAAGCGCTTGCAGTAGCTTTTAACGAGCTTAAATCTAATGCGCTATTTTTGAATCATTTTCATGATTTATTAAAACATTATGCGGGTCGTATGACGCCATTGACAGAAGTAAGTCGCTTTAGAGAGTACTGTCATGGGCCACGTTTGTTTTTAAAGCGTGAAGATTTACTGCATACCGGTGCACATAAAATTAATAATGCCTTAGGCCAATGTTTGTTGGCAAAATACATGAATAAATCAAGGGTGATTGCCGAAACAGGTGCAGGCCAGCATGGAGTTGCAACAGCGACCGCTTGTGCACATTTGGGTCTTCAATGTGTGATTTATATGGGCGAAAAAGATATTGTGCGCCAAGCGCCTAATGTTGAAAAAATAAAATTACTAGGCGCTCAACTTGTGTCAGTTGATACGGGTTCAAAAACGTTAAAAGATGCAGTGAATGCAGCACTTCGAGATTATGCAGCACAATTTGAAACGACCCATTATTGTTTAGGCTCAGCTTTAGGCCCTGCCCCTTATCCTGAAATGGTTGCGTATTTTCAATCCGTTATTGGTGAAGAAACAGCTATACAGTGTCATCAAGCAGTTGGGAGACATCCTGATCTTATCATTGCTTGTGTGGGAGGTGGTTCGAATGCCATTGGTATGTTTTCTCAGTTTATTCAAGATGCATCTGTTCAACTGGTTGGTGTTGAAGGTGGAGGCATGGGTTATCAGTCAGGTGAACATGCAGCACGCTTTCAAGGAGGAAGTCCAGGTGTTCTTCACGGGTGTTACAGCTACCTACTTCAAGATTCACAAGGACAAGTGCTGAAGACACATTCGATTTCGGCAGGCCTTGATTATCCCATGATAGGCCCTGAACATGCCTACTTGCATACAAGTGGACGCGTGCAATATACAGCGGTTACAGATACCGAAGCACTGACCGCATTTCACTCACTTTCAAAAACCGAGGGTATTATCCCGGCACTTGAGTCATCTCATGCACTTGGTTTTTATATGCGCATGGCAAAACAGTTCAATCCTGAACACATTGTTGTCATCAATTTATCAGGTCGTGGTGATAAGGATTTACCACAATTATCCGAAGCGGGGCTTTTATGAATGCATTTAAAACTGTTTTTCATGATCGCAAAGCATTTATTGCTTATATTACAGCAGGTCATGGTGGCATGGATTATACAGAAGCAGCAGCACGTGCATTGGTTGCTGGTGGTGTCGATATTTTAGAAATTGGACTCCCTTTTTCAGATCCAATGGCTGATGGTCCGACGATACAGCTTGCGATGCAAGAAACCTTAAAAACGCCAGTTCGTTTTGATGCTGTTTTAAAGATGATAGAGCGGATAAAAAAACAAACCAAAACGCCTATTGTTTTATTTAGTTACCTTAACCCATTACTTAAAATAGGCCTTAATCAAGCGTTAAAAGCGGCGTCTTATGCAGGTGTTGATGGTTTATTAGTAGTGGATTTACCGCTTGAAGCATCAAATGATTATTTTAAAGCCTGTGCGCGTTACCAACTACAACCGATAGGTTTGGTCGCGCCATCAACGCCTGCTGAACGGATTAAACGCATCAGCCAAACGACAAATGCCTTTCTTTATTACGTGTGTCGGAATGGGACCACTGGCATGAAAAATGCATTGCCATCTGATTACAGCGAAAAAATATGCCAGATCAAATCATTGACAGATATACCTGTGGTGAGTGGCTTTGGTATTGGTTCAAAAGCACTTGCAGCTGAGGCACTCCAACCTGCAGATGGTTTTGTTGTTGGCTCTCGTTTTGTACACGCCATTTCCTCAGGGGCAAGCCCCTGTGATTTAAAACAATTAGCACATCAAATTGATCCGAGGTGAAGATATGATTCTTATTTTAAAAGCAGAAGCCAAGTTACATGAGATTGAAAAACTGATTCGTAAGCTTCAATTTATGGGTTTTCAATCCTCTTTTAATCAAGAAGAAAAACATAAGGTCATTGTGATTACACAGGGCATGAATAGCCAAGTTAATCTTGCGTTATTTAAAGCGCTTCCATTGGTTGAAGAAGTAAAAGAATTAAACGATAAACTTAAACTGGTTGGAAAATCGTTTAAAAAACAACAGTCTCAGATTAACCTGAAACGGTTAAAAATGGGTGATGGTGGATTTGTTGTGATGGCGGGGCCCTGTTCAATTGAGTCAAAAACACAAATTTTTGAAATTGCAAAAGAGGTGAGCGAGGCTGGTGCAACGGTGCTGAGAGGTGGCGCATTTAAACCAAGAACATCTCCGTATGATTTTCAAGGACTGGGAGAAATAGGTCTCCAATACTTGCGGGAAGCTGCCGATGCGTTTGGCATGCTTTGTGTATCAGAAGTGATGTGTACCGATGATTTAAGCTTAGTTGAGCAATACGTTGATATTTTGCAATTGGGTGCACGCAACATGCAAAACTATAGCCTTTTAAAAGCGGTTGGAAAAAGTCAAAAACCGGTTTTATTGAAACGAGGTTTATCGGCTACTTACCAAGAATTTTTATCTGCTGCTGAGTATATTATTAGTTCGGGTAATCCCAATGTTATTTTGTGCGAACGGGGTATACGAACGTTTGAGACGTATAGTAGAAACACACTTGATCTTGCGGCTGTACCTATTCTTCGAGAGTTAACACATCTTCCTATTATTATCGATCCCAGTCATGGTGTTGGATTAAGAAAAGCTGTACCACCAATGGCGAATGCTGCCATTGCGGTTCAAGCAGATGGCTTAATCGTAGAAGTTCATACACATCCTGATGCGTCTGTCTCAGATGCTGCACAAACCATTAGCACGAACGTTTTTTCAAATATGATGCAAACCTTACAAAAACTCGGTGATGTTTTGGGAATGCATGTTAAAGGAGCACTCGCATGAGCACGTATTATACGCTTAACCATTCAACTTTATCTGGGACTTTGAGCTCCCCACCCTCTAAGTCACATACATTAAGAGCACTATTATTTGCAAGCCTTGCGACAGGTCAAAGCCGTATTCAAAATATTTTAGAATCTCCTGATACCATCGCAATGATTGATGCCTGCCAACAGCTTGGCGCAACAGTCAAGCAAACCAATCAACTGGTTGAAGTAACAGGTGTTGCCGGCCAACCCCGTGCACCTGATAACGTGATTGATGCGGGTAACTCAGGCCAAGTGCTACGATTTGTTGGTGCAATTGCCGCTTTAACGGATGCTTACACGGTCCTTACGGGAGATCATTCTGTTCGTTTTAATCGACCGGTTAAACCGTTAATGAAAGGCCTGTCTGACTTAGGTGCTACTTGTATTAGTACTAAAAATGATTTTCATGCACCTCTGATTATTAAAGGCCCTATTCGGCCTGGTCATGCCGTGATTCAGGGAGAAGATTCTCAACCTGTTTCTGGACTCTTAATTGCCAGCGCTTTTTTGAAGGGTGAAACAAACATTGAAGTGAAACATCCAGGTGAGAAGCCTTGGGTTGGTCTAACATTAGCCTGGTTTGACAGGCTTGGTATTCAATATAAGCATGATAATTTTGAGCACTATACGATGGCAGGTCATGCCATAATTGATGGTTTTGACTATACGGTACCAGGTGATTTTAGTTCTATTGCCTACCCTATTGTGGCAGCAATCATTACACAATCTCAAATTACGATTGACAACATTGATATGAATGATGCCCAGGGAGATAAAAAAATAATAAATACACTCATCAATATGGGGGCAAATATTACGATAGAAAAGAATCGTATTACGGTTCATCCGAGTGGTGTACTTAAAGCATGCACGATTGATGTAAACGATATGATTGATGCGCTCCCTATTTTGGCTGTTGTGGGTTGCTATGCAAAAGGCACAACCCATTTAATCAATGCGGGTATTGCTCGTAAAAAAGAAAGTGATCGCCTTAAAACTATTACGGAAGAGCTTAAAAAAATGCAAGCTGATATCACTGAAACAGAAGACAGCCTTATCATTAAAGGGACATCACTGAAGGGAGCGGTACTTAAAGGACATGATGATCATCGTATTGCGATGGCTTTAAGCGTTGCAGCGCTTGGTACACATAGTCCCTCAACGCTTTTAGGCGTTCATTGTATTGCCAAAAGTTACCCTAACTTCTATGATGCCATGACTTCACTCGGTTGTGCTATTCAGGTGCACACATGAATCTTATTTTATGTGGTTATAAAACATGTGGTAAAACAACCCTTGCGCGTGCATATAGTCAGCGCATAGGGTATCAGATGTTAGACACGGATGATTTAATCATCAAAGCTTTTAGTGCAAGTAAGAAACATGCTATTACCAGTATTTATCAAACACTGGGTGAACAAGGTTTTAGAACATTAGAGGCTGATTGTGTTCAAAACTTAAAGGGTTTAAAAAATACGATTATTGCAACAGGTGGTGGGACTTTGCTTCATGCTCCTAATACAAAAAAGCTGCGTGCTTTAGGCGAGATGATTTATCTAAACGTATCATCTGATGTTTTATTGCAACGTTTATCAAAGCTTACGCCCGCACCCCGTTTTATTGATTCGGACTGTACGTTTAAGCAATATCTTAAAAGTCGAGATGATATTTATCAAAAAGCGGCTGATTATGTGCTTAAAATTACCCATCAAAGTACTGATGAAATCATAACAGATATACATCAATACCATCAAAAGAGGTTTTAAAATGGCGAGTAATACATTTGGCAATATATTTAAAATGACAACTTGGGGTGAATCTCACGGTAAAGCAGTTGGCGTAGTGATTGATGGCTGCCCTGCGGGCATTTCATTATCAGATAATGATATTAATCTTGCCCTTAAAAGGCGCGCGCCAGGCAGAAACAATTTAACCTCTCCTCGCAGGGAGCCAGATATTGCTGAAATTTATTCAGGCCTTTTTGAAGGTGTTACAACGGGCGCACCTATTTCAATCGTCATTTTGAACCGTGATGCCGATTCAAGTAAATATGAACCGATTAAGCATTTACTAAGGCCTGGGCATGCTAATTATACGTATCTTGAAAAATATGGAACGTTTGATTACCGAGGGGGGGGGCGTGCTTCAGCGAGAGAAACGGCGTGTCGTGTTGCAGCAAGTGCCGTTGCCCAAAAAATATTAGGCCATCACAATATCCAAATTTTTGCTTATATGCAGGCCATAGGTAGTATTAACGCGACCTGTGATGTTGAACATTTAAATCATGAAAAAATTAATATGAGTCCCCTCTTTTGCCCTGATGAAAAAGCTGAAAAAAAGATGATAGATGCATTAGAATCAGCAAAGTCTGAGGGCGATTCATTGGGTGGGGTTGTTGAATTTTTTGTTAAAAATCTACCCGTGGGTTTTGGCGATCCGATTTATGAAAAACTTGAAGCAAACCTTGCAAAAGCAATGATGTCTTTACCTGCAACCAAAGGATTTGAAATTGGAGAAGGTTTTTCAGCGGCACGTATGAAAGGTTCAGAACACAATGATGCATTTACATCAGGCACGCATGAACCCACTGAAAGCAACCATGCTGGCGGGACATTAGGTGGTATTTCTACAGGTATGCCTTTGGTGGGTAGAGTTGCTTTTAAACCCACATCAAGTATTAAAAAATCGCAAAATACAGTAGATTTAGATGGAAAAAAGCAAACCTTTAAATTACCCGAAGGTTCTCGGCATGACCCGTGTGTTGCCATTCGCGCGGTTCCCATCATTGATGCTATGTGCGCGCTTGTACTGGCTGATGCACTGCTCATGAACCGTTGTTCAAAGTTGGAATAAGCATATGATTGATTATACTGATTTTTTGTCGGACCAATTATTAGAAATATGTCAGCAAGACAATAGACAGTTAGTTGTGATTACAGATGATAACGTTGGCCCACTTTATGCAGATAGTCTTTTAAAACATCTTGCTCCACATGCAAAGTGTATTACCATTCCAAATGGTGAGCCATCAAAATCACGAGAAACAAAAGCATGGATTGAAGATGAGCTTTTTCAGCTTGGTTGCGGACGCGATACCCGTCTTATTGCATTAGGTGGTGGTGTTATCACTGATTTAGTGGGGTTTGTTGCGGCAACTTTTTGTCGTGGCGTGCCTGTGATTTATATTCCAACGAGCCTACTTGCTATGGTTGATGCAGCCATTGGTGGAAAAACAGGAATTAACACGCCGTCAGGTAAAAATTTAATCGGGACATTCACAGAACCTGAAGCTGTTTTGATTGATATAAAATTGTTGAACACATTGCCAACACAAGAATATACCAATGCCTTATCAGAAATCATTAAACATGCTCTAATTACAGATAAATCTTATTTTGAATATATTCATTCTAATATCAAAGCAATTGAGCAAAAAAAGCCTGATGTTTTATTACGTTTAATTCAACGCAGCATTGAGATTAAATCAGAAGTGGTGTCAGCAGATGCAAAAGAGCAATCAAAACGTGAAATTTTAAATTTTGGTCATACCATTGCTCATGCGATAGAAACGTGTAGTGATTATCAAATACACCACGGACAAGCTGTTACAATCGGTTTAATTGTTGAGAGTTATCTTTCTTATCAGATGGGATTATTAAAAAAAGCTGATTTGATTCAAATCAAAGCATTGATTACGGAGCTCAAGCTGCCTTTAGATTTAGGAATGATTGATTCTAAACAAGCTATTTTAAAGGCTTTTACGCAGGATAAAAAAACGAGACAATCGAAACCACGATTTGTTTTGTTAGAACAAATTGGGATGGTTTATCAGGTTGATGGTGCTTTTGCACATCCAGTTGAAATACAATATATGAATCAAGCCATTGATTATCTATTTGATCAATTTATAGATAATATCCGCTAAAGGGGATAAATCCCCTATTTGCGTTAGTATGATTTGATAATAACTTTAGTCCCAATTCGGATAAAGTTTCTGTGTAACCACCTAGCATCATTCGGTTTCACACGAACACATCCGTGGCTTGCATTATAGTTAGGGACATCAGGTGAACCATGAATCGCATAATATTTACTAAAGAACATGCAATATGGCATAGGCGCCCCACCTCGCCCGAGTGGATATCGGCTTGATTTACAACCAGCCCCTCTTTTACTAATAATACGAAAGGTTCCTGTTGGTGTTCTGCATGCACGCCGAACATCTTTACAATAATGTCGTCCACCTGAGCCACGCCCACTTCGAACCACTTTTCCGCTATTATTGATGGCCTTCCATCTTAAGGTACGTGGACTAAATACAAACGTGTTTGCAAGTTGCATCATAGGTTGTGCATGACTTGCAGGTGGTAGCTGCATCATTGATGCTGCTTCTGAGGGTAAAGGGGCGACAAGTAATATTGCGCCAAACCCAAGGGCGGTTAATAAGGGTGTCTTACTCGTACTGATACTGGCTTCCATGGTGAATTCCTTAAACAACATGAATTTCACCTTTAATGTTAGTACAAAATATGATCAAATCAAATTGTGATCACTCACTCTCTATTTATCCTAATGCAATTAGGTTTGATTTTTCTTCACAGCCCCGCTCAATCAAATGATCAATAACATAGTCCGAAAAAAGAACAGACATCATAACGCCTACAGACAGTACCATAGACCCAGGCGCGCATAAAATGAGTGATAGAGGGGTTAAAATCAAGAAGTGTATAAAGTGATTAATTTGTTGTAGCGCGTTGTACTCTGTTCGATTTAAATGTTGGTTTACTTGTAGACGACTCGCTTCGTGCTGTCTCATAAGGCTTGTTTGCTGCTTATCTTTTATGATGCCAAGCATAATCCTTAAACCATTACTCATGATGTTAGTGACGAAAACAAGTATTGAAAGAGGAAGTGCAATGACGCCAAGACCAAATCCAATAAAAACGAATGAAAATAAAGTGATATGTATAAAGGAGCGTATCACGTTCATTTGCTTATACTCCCATTCGAGTTTTAAGTAATCTTTTTTTGCTGCTGATGTTGTGGTAAGTAGCGCTTCCTGATGCTGCTCTAACTTTTGCTTAAACTGCACTAGCATCACGAGATCATCAAAGAGCATGCCAATTCCTTCTAGTTGAACCCCGCGAAGTCCTGCTTTAATAGAGACTTTAAACGTCAACCAAAAAAACTGTACCAGGTTAATCGTGCTCCATACGATATCGTTTAAGATATCAAATGCAATAAGATCTAACATTTTTTGATTCATTTCGTTATTTGAACTGCAATGATTCAAATGACGAGCTAATAAGATAAGGTTCGAAGCAAGACGTGCATAATATAAGGTGAAACTTAATACGCTTAAAGGCAGTTCCCACTGGGTTAAGTTACTTGTCCATGATGTTTTTTTCACGACAAAACTCGCAATGCCTTTTGTTTGGTTAATTTTTTGCCGCTTTGCATTAACGGAAGTGATGGTATTACTAAAAAAACGAAGGCCCAGCTCAACGCTAAATGGTTTCTTATCACTCATGATATCTCGTCTAGTTTTTAACTTAACATCTAGCGTACATCGATATGCATGACTGAAAGATGACGAGAAGATTACAATATTGTAATAAGCGAGGCTGCTTATAAGTAGATTACTTATGATACAATAAGGTCTGTTTTTAAAGGGTTCCGTATGCAGATTTTAATTGTAGACGATAAACGAGCAACGACAGATTATATTTGTAAGGGACTCAAAGCCCTTCAATTTAATGCAGATGCTGCTTATGACGGCGTAGAAGCATTGTTTATGGCTAAAGAAAAGGCCTATGATTTAGTCGTGCTAGATTTGATGCTGCCAGCCTTGAGTGGTTGGGATGTTTTAATCAAACTTCGTGAAATGAACCCACAGCTCCCTATTTTAATTTTATCAG
>JAHZKF010000104.1 GCA_022600575.1 Gammaproteobacteria bacterium
AACATTCTATTAACCCTTTTTGCATCTCTATACCCTCCTATTCATCAGGAGGGTAGTAGATCATAACGAGGTTGTATTGTCGATCCTGTGCACGTTAAAATGCAATTTTTAGTTGATCAAAATTTAGATGATCTTGCCCTGTTGCCTTATTGTTTACTGCGATTGTAATAAGTAACTTATTTGTGTATAATTGTGCCTCTTTGACTTTTTTGTGATTTCAATATAATGAAGACTCGTTCAAATACCAAATTTCAAAGTGCTCGTGATGCAAGACATGAAGCGCGAACTGAAGCACGCGCTAAAGCGCGTGTTGCTGTTTGGCTTGAAGTGCGTAAGAATGCTCGTGCTGAAGCCCTTGATAAGGCTCGTGGTGCAGCATGTATTAAGATGTGGGCTGAACTTAAGTTAGTCGATACGCCAGGAAGATATCCGAGTGCTTCAAGACAAGCGGCTTATAGTACGCTTTGCAAGTTTTTAGATAATCCAGCGAATGAGCTTGATATAAAGCGAACAGCGTTAGAAACTTTTATTGATGAAGAAACAGATGTTGCGTTGGAATTTGAACAGATTGCACGTTCTGCATATCTGGATGCTGCAAAGCATAAGCTCTCGGCTTTAGACGAACCTTTTGCTGATCTACCCCCTATACCCCCTCTCAATTTTGGTATTTAAGCCGTTGATTTGAATGTGTGATATTAATTTTTAATGATACCTGTTAAACTGGCCTCGTTTTTTGAGGCCTTAATTGTTTAAGTAAAAAGGAGCGGATACTTGAACACAAAAAGTTTGGGGTTTAGTGTGAATAAAGAGGGGCGTATCAGTACCGCAATACAACCTTGGCTTGTTTGTCTTGCGGCGTCATTGTTCTTTTTTTATCAGTTTGTGCAAGGCAATATGTTTGCATCAATTGCTGATCACGTGATGCGTGATTTTGGCATACAAGCTAATAAACTCATGTATTTATCTAGTGTTTATTATTTAGCGAATGTTGTTTTCTTATTAGTGGCGGGCATATTGCTCGATAGAGTCTCAATCAAAAAGACGCTTGTGTTTGCCATGTTTTTTTGTATGCTCAGTACTTTTGTTTTGGCGTATACAACTCATTTTAGTATTGCCCTTCTTTGTCGGTTTATTTCCGGCGTCACCAGTGCCTTTTGTTTTTTAGCGCCTGTTCGATTAGCCACACGGTGGTTTCCGCCCAAGCGTATGGCGATGGTAACGGGTGTTATTGTTACCATGGCAATGACAGGCGGCTTGGTTGCACAATATCCATTAACCGAATTGGTGCTTCATTTAGGCTGGCGTGGTGCAGTCCTTGATGTTGCGTGGCTTGGTTTGGTGATGCTCCTACTTATGATGTGGTTGATTCAAGATAAGCCGCCTGGTTATGAAGAACCAGAGCATCAAATTCTTCCTATGGCAACGGTTTGGAAAGGATGCATGAAAACGCAACCGTTGTTGTCAGGACTTTATACGAGTTTAATGAATTTACCGATTGCGGTGTTGGGTGCTGCCATGGGTAAATTATATTTAATGCAGCGTTTGAATGTGTCACAACCTGAAGCATCTATGGTGAATGGCATGTTGTTTTTAGGTGCAATGCTGGGCGGGCCCTTGGTCGGATTTTTTTCAGATAGACTAGGGCGGCGCTTGGTTCCCATGAAACTTGGCGCTTTGGTATCGCTTGCCATTGTCCTTTGTATTTTATATGCCAATGTGTCGTTGCATATGATGGGCCTTTTGTTCTTCTTGTTGGGATTTGCAACCATGGCTCAAGTGATTAGCTATGCTTTAGTGGCTGAAAGTGCTGTGCCTGTAATGATTGCAACGTTAATGAGTGTGGTGTCTATTTTGACGCAAGCAGGTTACACGGTGTATCAAAATATTTTCAGCTCGATTTTGATGAAAAGTGGTGGCATGACCTTAGTTGAAGGTACCCCTATTTATCCTATTGCATCGTATCAGACGGCTGCATTAATATTACCAGCAGCTTTTATCATCTCTTTTGTGTTGGTGTTTTTCTTAAAAGAGACCTTTGCTAAACCGCAACCTACAGAGGCTTAAAAATGCCCACACCATCTGCACGTGCATGTGTTTTATTGATGGATTCTCTTGGTATTGGTGAGAGCTTAGATGCGCATCTATATGGAGATGAAGGCGCTAATACCTTTGGACATATTCTGTCTGCGTCCAAAAAACCATTAAATCTTCCTCATTTAGCGCGTCTTGGGCTTTATCATGCGGCTGTTGCAAGTGCAGGAGATACTGTATTTGATATCTCAACTTTACCAGAACCTGAAAGTCACTATGGCTATGCTGTAGAGCAGAGTTTAGGTAAAGATACACCCAGCGGACATTGGGAAATTGCAGGGGTGCCGGTGCGTTTTGAGTGGGGATATTTCCCAGATAAAACACCGTGTTTTCCTGAGGAATTGATTGCAGAATTGATTAAGCGCACCCATATACCGGGTGTATTGGGTGAGATACATTCGTCAGGTACAGACATCTTAGATAAGCTCGGTCAATTACATCAAGAAACAGGTAAGCCTATTGTCTATACTTCGGCCGATAGCGTTTTTCAGATTGCAGCGCATGAAGAAACATTTGGACTTGAGCGGTTATATGAGATTTGTGAAGTAGCGCGTGAACTGGTAGATACTTATCAGATTGGACGCGTGATAGCGCGGCCTTTTTTAGGGGTACCTGGGGCTTTTAAGCGCACAGGAAATCGACGTGATTATTCAATACCGCCTCCTCAAAAAACGCTTCTTGACTACTTAAAAGAAGCAGGACGTGAGGTCATTGCGATCGGTAAAACGGCCGATATTTTTGCGCATTTAGGCCCGACACAAGTGATTAAGGCTGATGGCAACATGGCTTTGTTTGATGCAACGATTGAAGCGATGAAAACTGCACCTCCAGGTAGCTTGGTCTTTACCAATTTTGTGGATTTTGATTCATCATATGGTCATAGGCGTGATGTGGAAGGTTATGCAAAAGCGCTTGAAGCGTTTGATGTACGTATGCCAGAACTAGAAGCACTCTTAAAGCCAGATGATTGTGTGTTAATTTCGGCCGATCATGGATGCGATCCGACCTTTCCAGGCAGTGATCATACCCGTGAGCATGTTCCTGTACTTGCTTTTGGTCCTAATATTCAGAGTAAAGCCATTGGCAGACGTGAGAGTTTTGCGGATATGGGCCAGAGTCTAGCGCAGCATTTAGCGCTTCCATCAGATATAGAAGGCGTTTCCTTTTTAGAACCTAAGGCGTAGGGTTCATGCATTATTCTTCTGAATTTTTAGTTTATAGTAAAGGATTATCGCTCACCTTAACATCGCTTCGAAAAGCGGTATTACACGTATTATGGCAGGCTGATAAACCTTTAAAAGCATATGATATTTTAGCGCTTTTATCAGCGACACAGCCACATGCAACGGCTGCTGCAATCTATCGAACGTTGAGTTTTTTTGTGACCGCAGGGGTTGTACATAAAATTGATTCGATTCAATCCTATGCGCTTTGCAGAGAACCTGAAACAGCGGCTTGTTCAGAGGTATTAATGGTGTGCTCTTCTTGTCATCGTGTGAGTGAGATGCAAGATATCATGGTTCGTGAAGCGGTGATGAACCTTGCACATCGTGATGCGTTTCGCCTCAGTCACGATCCGATTGAGTTACGTGGTGTATGTGGTAGCTGTTCCTAAAAGCAATCGTATATTAGGGATTGAATTTTTATGAAGTATCCCCATTTAGTTGATATCGCGTTCATTATTTGATTTTTATCGGGAGATAGTTTGGAGCAATTTCGTGGCACAACCATTTTATCCGTAAGAGACGGTAAGCAAGTGGTAATAGGGGGTGATGGCCAGGTTTCACAGGGCAACACCGTAATGAAAGGCAATGCACGTAAAGTCCGGCGCTTATATCAAGACAAAGTAATTGCGGGATTTGCAGGTGGTACAGCAGATGCATTTACATTGTTTGAACGCTTTGAAAGTAAGCTTGAAATGCACCAGGGGCATTTGGTGCGGGCAGCAGTTGAGCTTGCTAAAGACTGGCGAACGGACAAAATGTTACGTCGGCTTGAAGCCTTGCTCGTTGTAGCTGATGCAAAAGCGTCTTTAATTATTACCGGAAATGGTGATGTGATTGAGCCTGAAGCAGGGCTTATGGCCATTGGTTCGGGCGGCCCGTTTGCACAGGCTGCAGCGCGTGCTTTGATGGAAAACACAAAATTATCTCCGCTTAAAATTGTTGAAAAAGGCTTAAATATTGCTGCTGATATGTGTGTTTATACCAATCATAATTTGACCATTGAAAAATTGGATGTGAATCATGGCTAGTACACTAACAACGTCTGAAGTACCTGAAGTTATTGCAATCCCTCAAAAACTCACCACGTCTCGTGCAGATATGACTCCAAGAGAGATTGTTGAAGAATTAAACCGATATATTATTGGGCAAGATGATGCAAAGCGCGCGGTTGCGATTGCGCTGCGTAATCGTTGGCGTCGGATGCAAATCGAAGACGAAGATTTGCGTGCTGAGATTATGCCTAAAAATATTTTAATGATTGGGCCAACAGGGGTTGGTAAAACTGAAATAGCACGGCGCCTAGCTCGCTTGGCTGATGCACCGTTTATTAAGGTAGAAGCCACAAAATTTACCGAAGTGGGCTATGTGGGTCGTGATGTTGAGTCCATTATTCGTGATTTAGCTGATATTGGCTTTAAGCTTGCACGCGAACAAGCCATGAAAAAAGTAGAGCAACAAGCAGAAGATGCAGCTGAAGAGCGAGTATTAGATGCGTTACTGCCACCTACTGAAGGTGAGGCACGTCGTGATTCATCTGCAAGACAAAAATTTCGTAAGCAATTGCGAGAAGGTGATTTAGATGAACAAGTGATTGAAATTGATGTTGCATCGTCACCGGTTGGCATTGAAATCATGGCACCTCCTGGCATGGAAGAAATGACCAATCAATTGCAATCGATGTTTCAGCAAGTGGGTTCAGAAAAAGTAAAACGTCGTGAATTACCCATTAATAAAGCAATGAAAGTGCTTCGTGAAGAAGAAGCCGCTAAGTTAATTAATGACGAAGAAATTAAACTCCGTGCCATTGAATCTGTAGAGCAAAATGGTTTTGTGTTTATTGATGAAATTGATAAAGTTGCAAAACGAGCTGATCAAAGTGGTGGCGGAGATGTATCGCGTGAAGGTGTTCAACGTGATTTACTCCCTTTGGTTGAAGGCTCAGCTGTTTCAACTAAACATGGTGTGATTAAGACAGATCATATTTTGTTTATTGCATCAGGTGCATTTCATGTGTCAAAACCATCGGATTTAATTGCCGAACTTCAAGGGCGTTTGCCGATTCGTGTGGAGCTTAAAGCGCTTAGCGTAGATGATTTTGTGCGTATTTTAACAGAGCCACACGCATCATTGACCGAGCAATATTCAGCGTTGATGGCGACAGAAGGTGTTACCCTTAAGTTTGATAAAGGTGGGATTAAACGTATCGCAGAAGTTGCATGGCAAGTGAATGAACGGACAGAAAATATTGGTGCACGACGTTTGTATACAGTGATGGAGCGATTACTTGAAACCGTTTCGTTTGAGGCAACCGATAAAGCAGGTGAAGCTGTAAAAGTAACGCGTGACTATGTACAAAAGCATTTAGGTACATTGGTCGAAGACGAAGACTTAGCGCGATATATTTTGTAGAATGAAAACAAAATATTGATAAATTAGTCATTCCCGCTTATGCGGGAATGACAGCTTGAGCTTCACGAAAAAAAATTTGACAGAACTAGGTCACGGTCTGGAATGGATTTGGTGACTGGTGCTCATCAACCTTTTCCCCCAAAACATCTACACTTTCTTTTAATTTTTCTATTCCTTGCATCATATTAAGGACTGTTTTACCTGGAGGTGGAGGGGTAGAGAAAAGTTGTCTTGCTTCTTCAATTTCGCCTTTTTCCATAAAGGGGTATTTTAATTTAGGAAAGGTTAATATGTTTGAAACATTCCTTAATAGGGTCCTCATTTCCTCTTCTGTTATATCTTTTTTATCATGAGCAGAACATGACCATGGGTCATAATCACCTAATTTTATCAGTATTTCTTGTTTAGGAATATAAAAATGCTCTTCACCTAAGCGGTAAAGCCAGAAGTCAAAGTTTTCTAAACATTCTCCCTGAAAGGTATCTTCTGAAGATAATTTTTTGAAGAAAACATTTTTAGGCTTTTGATCTTCTACTTTTACACCACAAACTGAAAGTATATTGAGAACACTCATTAACTGAATTTTTTGCGCTAGTGTGTAACCGTAACGTCTAAGATCTCCCTCTAAAATTTCCATAAGCGTGACATTAATATTTTGAGGAGGTTCTGCTGCTCCGGATGGATAGATAGTTTTTCTTGTTACCTCATCTAAATCAGATAGTTCTTGTTCTGATATAACCGGTCTAACCAAAGCATATTCAGGATGATTTCGATTGTTTTGAGGATATCCCCAAAGAGACACGGGGAGTGATATTGAAGTAAAACATTCTTCTAAATGAGTTAAATGTGGTGTATATCCACTATCAATCAAAGCATTTAAAATAAGCTCTAATGAGAAACTAATTCCTCTGTCAGCAACCTTATAAGCTTTATGTGTATTTGTTTTTTTATCTAATACTTCTAATACGATACCCTGACCACCACCACCAATAATTTTTAAATTCTTAAAGCGATCTTGAATCTCAGAGGGACTTAATACCGGACGCTTTGGGGCTGTATTATGTGCTGCTTGCTCGGCATGGTTCATTTTCCATAAACGAAATCGATTTTGAATTAATTTCGCAGCAGCAATTTCATTATTTAGCGGCATTTTATCTCCAAGATAGTAAAACTTATTGTTCAAATTTTAACCTTTAAATATTAAGAAAATCTTAAGCCCGATATTCACGCGATATATTTGAGCATCTAGTCCATTAGGTTTGGAGCTTAAAGCATTCACGATCTTGCAACTTGATTGGCAATGGGTATAGACGATGCTAAGGTTAATTGATGTATTCCTAATTGAATGGATTAAGGATGATCAATAAACGAAGCAAGTCAAAACTTAAATCTGCTGCTATTTCGACCTATGCAAGTCGTTATGATTTAGATGACTTTACACTCACAGCGTTTAATCAAGAAGGTATTCCAGCCCCTGTTGTTAAGCAGTTTATTCAAGATGAATTACATCTTGAATCTGTACCTTTACTTAATTTAGCAAGTTTTGTAACAACCTGGATGGAACCTGAGGCTGATGCGCTCATTATGCAGTGCATTAATAAAAATTTTATTGATCATGATGAATACCCTGAAGTAGAAAAAATACACGAGCGTTGCGTACATATGCTCGCTGATTTACTGCATGCACCTGAACAAGTTAATTATGTAGGTACTGCAACCGTTGGTTCGTCAGAAGCAATTATGTTAGCAGGGCTCGCCCATAAATTCACGTGGAGAAACAAGCGAAAAGCCGCCTCACTTGATAGTACAAAACCCAATATCATCATGGGTTCAAATGTTCAGATTTGTTGGGACAAGTTTGCACGTTATTTTGATGTTGAACCTCGAATTATCCCCATTGAACAAGATCAATACACGATTACAGCCAAACAAGTCAAACCATTGATTGATGAGAACACGATTTGTGTCGCTACTATTTTGGGGACAACGTTTACAGGGGAGTATGATGAAATTGAAGAAATTAATACTCTTTTAATTGATATAAAGCGTGAAAAAAAATGGGATATTCCTATTCACGTCGATGGTGCGAGTGGTGGTTTTATTTCAATGTTTTATGAAGATGATATTCAATGGGACTTTCGGCTTGAACAGGTGAAATCGATTAATCTTTCAGGCCATAAATATGGATTGGTTTACCCTGGTATTGGTTGGTTATTATTTAAAGATGAAACAGTAGTTCCCGATGATTTGGTCTTTGATGTGAATTATCTGGGTGGAAATATGCCGACCTACACTCTCAATTTTTCAAGAGGGAGTGCGATGATTGTTGCACAATATTATAATTTTCTTCGTCTAGGTAAAGCAGGCTATCAAAAAATTGTTCGTAATATGATAGCGGTTAGTGACGCACTTGCGAAAAAATTACTTGAAACAAACGTTTTTGTTTTGCTTGGGAAAAGACGCATGGAGCCGGTTATTAGTTTATCTTTAAAACAAGGTCTGCCTTATACTGTTTATGATATATCAGAAGCGTTACGTACTTACGGCTGGATTGTACCTGCATATACATTACCTAAAAATGCTGAAGATATTGATTCTTTAAGGATTGTCGTGAAAGAAAATATGAGCATGACGCTTGCTGAAGAATTTTTATCTGCGGTTAAAACGGTCCTTGATGCGCTTCAAAATGGTCATAAAAACAAGTTGAATCGGGTAAGAAAAGGTAAGTCTATACCGCATTAAAAATAGGGCTTCGTGATCATGAAACCCTAAATATGATAATTTAATGGCATTCAAAAGCAGGTGTTTCTTCATCATCTTCAGTTTCAGTATTTCCTGCTCCAAGCAGTCTTTCAGGGTGTGTTGCAAACATGCTAAGCGGTAATACGCGCGAAGCATTGCCGGGAATGCCACAGGGTAGCGCATCTGTACAAGTTGGATTAACAAGACGAGCAGCACTTATGGTAAGCGGTAAATATAAGCTTCGCCCAGGCAGTATGTCAGGGCCTGTTAATAGCACGTTGAGTAACTGCTCTCTTTTTCGAGAATCTAAGGGAATCAGATCATGTCGAGTGGTATGTTCACGGGCGTCTTTTGCTAAGTTATGAGGTACAACATATTGTTGTAAATAGCTGCTGTGACAATCTGCATACGCAGGTGCAACAAATTCAATGGTGCCCATGGGCAGCGTGTCTGTTTGTCTAAAAGAAATGGCAGTGACTTCAGGCATAGCATATTCAAAGCGTAACGTCTCTGTTTCTTTAATACCTGCAATTTCTTCTTTTATTTCACTGTTTGCTGTTTCTGAAACGAGGTTTCTAGCATCAGTGAAGTTGAGCCTTCTTTCTTGCGGGTCTATTTCAAGAAATCCGGCAGGGACAGAACGTAAACCAAGCGCTTTTCGTTCGAGCAAGAGCATCATATCATCACGCGTGATGAGTGGCGCAAGTACACCTGTCTTAAACAGTTTTAGTGCATAAAGGTCGCTGTCTTTAGGAAATTTTTTGTTGTTGAGGGCTACAGTAAAAGAATAAGGTACTTTTTTTGCTTCTAAATAAAGCGTGTTACTATCTTCATCGTAGAGAACGCCTGTGATGAGCATTTGATCTCCATCGTAAAAATCAGGGTTGTGCGCTTGTTGTTGTTCTACGACTAAAAGACGAGCAGCTTCTTCATCTGGTGTTAAAGTGATTCCAGCTTCTTCATCCGGTGTTAAAGTGATTTCAGCTTCTTCATCTGGTATCACAGTGATTCCAGGTAAATCATCATAAAAATCAGCTGGTTCAAGCGTTGTCGTACTTTTAATGAATATAATTTTAGGCGCTGTTTTAAATTCAAAGCTAGATTGAGCTGTATTTTGATCAAAAGCAATTGCACGAGGGTTGGTGCTTTCTGGGTACGCTCTTGATGATGTGGTGTTATCTGAGGGTTGAAGGGGCGGAAGTCTATTCCAAACTTGAAGAAGATCGAGCATAAAAAAACCTAATAATACAAAAAATGCATTTTAAATGATCAGCTTTTAAAAGTAAATCTCCTGGTATTGATTGATTTAGTTTAATACAATGCTTAAAGGCTTGCTTTTGGATTGGGAAGGCGTTTGAAAAAGATAGCTTTATTGTCATATGGATATTTAACAGTAGATCCTCGGATTATTACGATAGCTGATAGCCTTAAAGCCGGTGGGTGGGATGTTATTTGTGTTAACCTTCAGCCGCTTACTGTAAAAAATAAAGCAAATGATATTTTATTTGAGAAGCATGTTTGTCATAACCTCACCATTCAATCATGGGTAGGCACCAAATTATTGTTGATTAAATTACTCACTCGGTTTTTAAGCCAAATTGGACTAAAAAAGCAAAGCGAGCATTTATATTTTAAAGCGATTAATACCTATATTAAAAAAGCAATTAAGCAGCCGGCGTTTCAAAACCTTGTTAAAGACGTTGATATTTTTTATGGATGCGAAATGTTTTTTGGCGCTTTTATTGCATATCATGCGGCAAATCAGTTGGATAAAGCGTTTGTGTTTGATATTAAAGAGCTTTATTCAGACATGACCAGTCAGGTATCAAAAAAACTAAAAAAATTTATATTACATTATGAAAAATCATTTATTAATCAATCTATGATGTTTCCCTGTGTCTCTAAAGGCATAGGAGAGTATTACAGCAATTTACAT
>JAHZKF010000105.1 GCA_022600575.1 Gammaproteobacteria bacterium
AACGTTTCGCATTCATGATTTCAGACAGAACAGGCTTAACCGTTGAATCACTTGGTAACAGCTTACTCTCACAATTTGAAGATGTAGCCTTTGAAAAAGAAACCATACCCTACGTTGATACAATTGAAAAAGCCGAGGCAGCACTTGAAAAAATTAATGCCTGTGTGGGAGATGCAAAACCCATTGTCTTTGTCACGCTTATTAATACTGAAATTGCTGACTGCTTTAAAGAAGCCAACGCCTGTGTGCTTGATTTATTTGGTACCTTTTTAAAACCACTTGAAAAAGAACTGGGTGAAAAGTCATCTTATACCGTTGGAAAAACACATGCCTTAGCTGACATAAAAACGTATGACCACCGTATCGATGCCATTAATTTTACACTCGACCATGACGATGGCATCCAATTTAAAGGCTACAAAGACGCAGATGTCATTTTAGTGGGTGTCTCACGCTCAGGCAAAACGCCTTGTTCTTTATATATGGCGCTTCAGTTTGGCGTGTTTGCTGCAAACTATCCCTTTACCGATGATGATTTATTACGTACCGAACTTCCTAAAGTCCTAAGACCGCATCGTAAGAAACTCTTTGGCCTCACCATCGATTGTGAACGACTCGAGAATATTCGCACAGCACGCCGCCCAGACAGTCAGTATGCATCTTCTAGTCAGTGCAAGTCTGAAATTGGACAAATTGAAAAATTATACATAGATGAAAACATTCCGTTTTTAAACTCAACGCATTATTCTATTGAAGAAATTGCGACCAAAATCATGGCCAAAGCGAATATTCAGAGAAGGCTGTAGATAAATTTAGTCTATAATCAGAATTAGAGTCCAGCTTGCTTCTTAGCACTTTCAGAACACACAGGGCCTGCGACCGCGAGCTCTTCCGCTTGCTCGCTCCCCGAAAAACGCCATATCGAATGGTTTATTAAAATACATGATAATGATGCTTGGTGTGCCGTTCCATCATCTAAAAACTTTATAAGTTTCTGATGTCCTTTATGAACCGCCCACCATAAAGCTGTGCGATTTTTTGCATCTAGTCGAGTAAATAAGTTAGGGTCTCGTTGTGTCAGCAGCTGAATCATCCTTAATAAACCATCTTTAGCCACTTTATGAATAAGATGTTCGGTGTTTGAATGACTCGCATTTGTTTCCGTAAATCCAGCTTGAATTAAAATTTCTACTGTTTCGTGATGACCTGCATCATATGCAAAGCCTAGTGGTGTCTTCCCATGATATTTGTGTCTGGGGAAGTCAAATGGGGCAGGAGGATTAAATGGTGTATTAAAAAAAAGATTATTCTGAATTAGATACCGAACTATATGACTATATCCGTTTCTTGCTGCTACCATTGAGCGATCAGATGGTTCCCTAAATTCCTCTCGGTTGAACAAAGTATATGCAAGGGATGTAGACATTAAATCTGATCTTTTATCAAGCAAACGTTCAACCGTTTTAAGCGTTCCATATTGAGCAACCTTATCAATTAAATCTTCAGTGACAAGAATGTTTCCTGCTCCACCAGCCTCAAGCAAAAAACACATGGTAATATAATGTCCCTTCTGATAAGCAAGTTCTGCTGGTGTTGTACGATGATCTAAACGACCTGGATTATCATAAAATTGCTTAAAATTAACATCAGCAGCCATACGTAATTCTTGAGCGGCCCATATATCACCAGATATAGCAATACGTATTAACCTTGCTTGTTCAGGAGAAGTTAAGTTTTGTCCTTTAGAGCTTACTACGTGCGCATCATCTACTGTATCAGGTATTTCGACAAAGCGTTCTTTTGTGTTGTGAAATTGCGCATATTGTTGATGAAAATACAGAGAGAGATTACTCCAACCTTTATCACTAGCTAATTGAATGGGCCTCTTATTGTTGCCGTCTTTTTGCTGCAATAAACCTGGCTGTTTACTAAGAAAAAGCTCTGCCATCCCCAGCTGACCACTTCGAATGATTTTATGAAAAACATACTCGCCATCTACAGGCGTATCGACAGCACCGGCTTCCATTAAAATTTCTATAACTTTATACTGACTTGGTTGATATGCCCAGTGCAAGGCTGTTTTTCCACGATTTTCAGGGCTAGTTGTTACTACATTCAAGTTGGCATTCAGAGAAATAAAATATCGCACACCGAGTACAAACTGATACCGAGCCGCGATAACTAAAGGCGTTTCTCCATCTTTGTTTTTTTGTTCTAATAAAGCCGCGTTTCCTTCTAAGAGGCGCTTAACAATGGGTAGTTGAGCATCTCTTGTGGCTCGATGAATCAGATAATCATCTGATAACTCAATTACCCAGCTTCCTCTAGTAAAAATATTATTAATGGGTATATCTTGTGCTCCGGCATCTAATAAAACCATCACCATCTGATAATAACCTCGCTCATAAGCCAAGCGCAGTGCCGTTTTTCCATGGTCTCGATGACCAGGCAAACAAACTGTCACATCTAATGCTACGCCTTTTTCAATCAAATATTGAACAATTTCGTCAAAACCAAACCTTGCTGCCGAACACAACAGACTCTCATCAGAAAATTCTACTTTTAATTCCCTAAATTTAGCTTCAATTAACCGCTTTATTTTTATCGCTAACGCTTCAACCCTTTTTTTTTCAGAAAAATGTGCTTCTTCGGGGGATGGATTAAATCGTTGTGATAAAAGATTTCGAACTTCCAAAAATACAGATGGCATTTACTCTCTCGTGTACTACATAAAAAAACACAAGATCCCAGAATAACATCAAAGATATTTACAAAATAGACTTATTTATCATTTGAAAGGTCAATTATCCTAACTGCCTTTCAGAACAGGTGACGCGAAAGAAGGGCCCCGCCGCACACGGCGGGATACTGCAACAGCAGGACTCCTTCCTTTGTATATAATTTTAACTAAAGCCTAAATCCAAAGCGCCATAAAATCAGTCACAGCCATCGCCATCAAACCCTCTGCATCACTCATTGCTTCAAAAATTGCATTTGCTTTATCAGATGCAAATTGCGTGTTTAGATTACGCTTAAATTTATCTAGTAACACCGGCGTACCTTCTTCTCGGCGTCTGCGATGACCGATAGGATACTCAACCGTCACACATTCCGTTGAAGTGCCATCAGAAAAAAAGATTTGCATGCTATTTGCAATGGAGCGCTTTTCGGGGTCGTGATAATCACGCGAAAATGCTGCTGATTCTGACACCTGCATTTTAGCACGTAATGTATCAATCATAGGATTTGAAGCCATGTCATCTTCATAATCTTCAGCAACTAAATTACCCGTTAATAATCCGATCGCAACCATGTATTGCAAACAATGGTCTCTATCTGCTGGATTATGTAATACTCCCTCTTTGCTGATAATCCGAATCGCTGATTCATGGGTCACAAGCTCAATACGCTCAATTTCATCTAATTTATTTTTTATTTCAGGATGCAAGCGCACAGCACACTCAACTGCTGTTTGTGCATGAAACTCAGCAGGATAAGAAAGCTTTAAGAGTATATTCTCCATCACGTAACTATCATAACCACGTTGAAACTCAAAAGATTTTTGATTCATGCTCACATCATAAAAACCCCATTTTTTAGCTGTCAGAGCACTAGGATACCCCTTTTCACCTGCTTTGGTGATTAAAGCTAAACGCACCGCACGCGCCGTTGCATCTCCCGCTGCCCAAGACTTTCGAGAACCTGCATTCGGTGCATGACGATAAGTTCTTAAACTTTGTCCATCAACAAATACTTGTGAGATTGTTTGCTTAATCTCATCCATATTTGCGCCTAATAAAACAGAGGCAACTGCCGCACTCGCTGCTTTCACCAAAATCACATGATCAAGCCCAACACGATTAAAGCTATTCTCAAGTGCTAAAATACCTTGAATTTCGTACGCCTTAATCATCGCGACCAATACATCTTTCATACTTAAAGCAGTCTCACCGGTTTTAAGACGCTCTCGGCTCACGTAATCAGCAACCGCTAATATTGCCCCTAAATTATCCGAAGGATGTCCCCATTCAGCTGCAAGCCATGTGTCATTAAAATCAAGCCAACGAACCATCGTGCCAATATTAAATGCCGCTTGAATAGGATCAAGCTCGAAAGAGGTGCCCGGAACACGTGCCCCACCCGATAACACGGCACCCGGCACAACAGGACCTAATAGTTTGGTACACTCCGGAAAATTCAATGCAAGCATCGCACAACCCAGTGCATCCATTAAACACAAGCGAGCTGTCTCAAATGCTTCTTCACTCGTCACTGTGGTATTTAATGCATAATGAGCAATATCTTGAATCACTGCATCATAATCAGGTTTAATATTTGCCTCAACTGCATTTTTTGTATTTTCAGAAACCATTTCTACACTTACCTCAGACATGTTCACCCCGCGCACTCATTTCAACAAACGGCCGCGCTTCAGGACCAATATATTCAGATGCCGGACGAATCAAGCGATTATCAGCCCGCTGTTCAAACACATGAGCAGCCCAACCCGTAATACGTGATATTACAAAAATAGGCGTAAATAATGCTGTTGGAACCCCCGCAAAGTGATAAGCCGACGCACTGTAAAAATCAAGATTAGGAAATAATTTTTTCTTATCCCACATCACGGTTTCAATGCGTTCAGACACAGGATACAAGACCGTATCTTGAACCGCATCAGACAAGCGTTTTGACCAAACTTTAATCACATCTGAACGTGGGTCACAGGTTGTATAAACGCGATGTCCAAACCCCATGATTTTTGCTTTATCAACCAACATTTGCGTTAAACCATGCTCCGCTTCATCAGCGGTTTCAAATTGCTCAATTAAAGCCATTGCCGCTTCGTTAGCACCACCATGCAATGGACCACGAAGCGTACCTATTGCACTCGTAATGCAAGAATAAAAATCAGACAGAGTCGCAGCAGTCACACGCGCTGCAAATGTAGATGCATTAAACTCATGCTCAGCATATAAAATAAGAGAGACATTCATCATATCACGCACCAAGTCAGTCGGCTTCTCACCATGCAGTAACGCTAAAAAATGACCTCCAATACTTAATTCATCGCTTTGACCATCAATGTCGTTCTGATTAAAATGATACTGATACCAATAACATAAAATACCCGGAAATAAAGCAAGCAATCGATCTGCAATTTTTTCTTGTTCAGAAAAATCATCTTCAGGTTCAATGGTCCCTAAAAAAGAAGTCGCTGTTCTTAAAACATCCATAGGATGTGTATTTTTAGGTGTCAAACGTAATACATTTTTCAAGCTCTCCGGAATCCCTCGAAGCTCGACCAACTGCTGCATATAAGTTGTCAATTCAGCCTCAGTCGGCAAATGACCTCGCATCAACAAAAAAGCCACTTCTTCAAACGATGCATGTGCCGCTAAATCATCAATCGAATATCCTCGATAATTTAAACCAGAACCCGCCTGACCAACCGTTGCAATTGCTGATTCGCCCGCAATAATACCCGCTAACCCTCCAGCTTTACTACCCATCTACTGTTTCCTCCCACGCATCCATTTTTTGCTCGAAAGCAGTGTAATTAAGCACTTGATAGAGCTCCTCTCGCGTTTGCATCTCTTTAACCATGCTCTGTTGTGTTCCCTCATGCAAAATGGCCTGATAAACATCAGAAGCCGCTTTTGACATTGCACGAAACGCACTCAACGGATATAGCAAAAGTTGAACACCAACACCTCCGAGTTCATCACGCGTAAACAACGGTGTTTTCCCAAATTCTGTAATATTTGCAAGAACCGGTACAGAGGTATGTGCTGTGAATTGATGATACTCATCAAGCGTTGTCAACGCTTCTGGAAAAATCATATCAGCCCCCAACTCAACATAATAAGCCGCACGATCAAGGGCTGCTTGCATGCCATCCACGGCATAAGCATCTGTTCGAGCCATTAATATAAAATCTGGATCTATTCGTGCATCAACGGCTGCTTTAATACGATCACCCATTTCTTGCTCAGAAATAATGGTTTTATTCGGCCTGTGCCCACAGCGTTTAGCTGTACGTTGATCCTCAATGTGAACAGCTGCAACGCCTGCACGTTCCATTTGCTTAACCGTTCGAGAAACATTTAAAAGATGTCCAAAACCGGTATCAATATCAACTAAGAGTGGTAGCGTTGTTGTATCAGTAATGCGCCTAACGTCTTCAAGTACATCTGTAAGCCCTGTCATACCTAAGTCAGGTAAACCATAAGACGCATTCGCAACACCCGCACCAGACAAGTATAACGCCTGAGCACCAGCCGCTTCCGCTAATTGTGCCGCATACGCATTAATCACACCAAGCAATTGAACTGGAGGTGTATCTATTACAAGTGTACGTAATGCTTTCCCGCTAGAACTAAACATACTCAACACTCCTTGTTTATTCATTCACAGTCTTTTAAGCCATCCGTGACACTGTGTAAAGTAAAAGAATCAATACATACTTAAACTTGATGTTGAACTTGCTTTTGCCATTTTTTGCCCTCGTCTTTCCTCTTCCATCAGTTGACGAATAGGGGATTTAGCAACAGGGGTATTCAAAACCTCTTTATCATCATCTGACGAACCTGGCAAAACAACATCAGAAGAGGTTGTTGATAAAGAAGAAAACCATCCCTGTGGCTCATCTACCCCTTCTTCAGATCCATCTGTCTCTGGGTCTGTTGAACCTTCCGATAAATCTTCCAACTTTTCCTGTGACAAACATTGCTCATCTTCATCTGAATTCATAACAAACAATCCCCAAGTACTGATAGATCCTTGATAGAAAGATCTGCTTCGAGAACGTTCACGTGCAATCGCTAGATACTCATCAAAACGACCTTCAATTCGATCATCAAGAAATTGTTTGCCTTCAAAAGATCTCGATTGATTATAATCACAAAGTAAAAATAATAAACGTCCCCAAATGGTATGAGCGCACGTTGATGAAGCTCTATTTTCAGGGCACATCAAATACATCAAATTAGCAAAAGTAGTATAAGTAATCACTTTACTGTCAGTATAAATCCCTTTAAGACACAGCACTTGATTTTCTAAGCGTTTTCGCTCAGCAATACCGCCACTCCAACCTTCCATTGCATTATATTTAATCATAAATTGCGCTGTAAAAAGTTCAAGCTTCTCATCTTGTAGATCTCTCAATCCCGCAAAAAGTTCCGACTGAGTGAGACTGTCAAGCTTATTAAAAATCTTACGAATAATAAGTCGCCTCGTCGCCTCGAGATCTTCTCCTGTTAATGCTGCATGTGCCGCAAGCAATACATCTTTATTATGCCCTGATACAGTACGTTCAATACCATAAGCACCTGCTTTCCTTAAGCTTACGTAATCAATTAGCCTAGCGCTTTTGGTGGTTTCTTCAGCGCCTTCTCGTATCACCTGCTCAATCACATGAGCATGATCTTCCATATGTTTTTTATATTCAGCAAGCAACTCGTCTTCAATTTGTTTTACCTGCGTAACGCCTTCTTCAAGCCTACTCAGAATTTTATTGAGTATTAAATGCTTAATATCTTGAAGAGCTTCTCCTGTTAAGGCTGAATATGCCGCAAGCAGTACGTTTTTATCATTGTTTGATAAAGCACAATCAATGTTATAAGCACCTGCTGTCTTTAAGTTCTGGTAATCTATAAGCTGTTCTCTTTTAAGTTTTAACTCAGCATTTTCTTCTATTATCTGATCAATATTGTCAGCCTCTGCTTGCATATAATCTACATACTCAACCAACAACTTCTCTTCGATTTGTTTTGCTATAAGCTTCTTAACATCTCTCTCATGACTTTCTAAAGAAACGGTATATTCAATTAATAAAGCCTCTTCTACTAATCTCCAAAGCTTCACAAATGTTGCTTTTTGAATTGACGGCTCACAATGTTCTTTGGTAACAAAATACTCCGTATATCCTCTTAAATCTGTTCCATACAAATCCTCTAAAATAACTCTTTCAATAGGTGTATATAAACGTATCGGTAAGGGATCGCCATTAACTTGTATATCTTTAGGGCCAGGCACCCAAAACAATCCTGTCTTAGCTCTGAAACTGTTAAGACTTTCTTCAAAATGACGTTTTATTTTTGGAAAAAAGAGTTCGTGAAAATCAGCATGTGACGTTATTTGACCATGAGCATCTTTCTGCGTATAGGCAGGAACACATTGCTTGAAGTGCCTTCCATCAATCATATTGCTTTTAAATGCCTCACTTACAAGCGCAACAAATTCATTAGCCATGCTCGCCCAAGGCCAATTAGTTAAAGTCAAAGACATAATGTCGTCAGCACCTACCTGTGCAACTTGCAAATCATCCCATCGTTTAGCAAACAATGCTTTGATATAATAAAACGTTTCCAAAATTGAGGTCTCTCTTTCGGTAGACAACATGCGCTCTGCCACAAGAGATAAAATCGTATCCAGATGATTTTCAACTGTATCGGGTAATGTTCCTATTAAACGTCCTAAACGTTCTTTATCTTCAGCCGTAAAAATAAAATAGAGCCCTGCTAAACGAACCTCACTAGGCACTCTTGCTGCCGCAGATCTAAAATCATTATGCAAATGAAAAGCCGCCGCTCGACCAACACTCGTATTATTGACTTGTCCGTGAGACTTTCTCCGAGCACCATCAATTGCTAAATTTGTTTTAGCCTGTGCGAACTTCGCTTCTAGTTTTGAGCAAGCAGCTTCACAGTCAGTCTCAAATTTTGCATGGGCGGCTTGAAGGCCATTCATCAAAACAGAATACAATATTGTAATTTTATCAAGAACTTCCATGACAGAACATCACGAACATAAAACTAAGGTTGTCATTGTATACTAATTACATTCTTTTTTCTATTTTTTTCCAAAAAAAAAAGCAGCTTTTTAGGGCTGCTTTAAAAATAAAATCCTGACGATGACCGACTTTCACATGGTGAAGCACCACACTATCATAGGCGCAGGTTCGTTTCACGTCTGAGTTCGAGATGGGATCAGGTGGGGCCAAACC
>JAHZKF010000106.1 GCA_022600575.1 Gammaproteobacteria bacterium
CGCCATGATTAGAGAACAATCAGGGAAATTCAAGGTCGTACTCATGTGTCGTTTATTAAGCGTATCTGTCAGTGGTTATTATGCTTGGTTGAATCGAGCTCCGTCACTACGTGATGAGGCCAATATGAAATTGACCCGAAAAATTAAAATAATTTTTGATGATGAGAAATCACGTGCTGGTGCTCCTCGAATAGCTAGACGCCTAAAAGCCGAAGGTGAATTAGTTAGTCGACATCGTGTTGCTCGTATCATGAAATTGAATGGTTGGCGTGCTCGGGCTGCAAAAAAATTCAAAGCAACAACGAATAGTAACCACCGGTTGCCTGTTGCACCTAATTTATTAAAGCAAGATTTTTCAACTCAAAAACCAAATGAAAAATGGGTGAGTGATATCACGTATGTTGCGACTGATCTTGCCTCGAAAAAATGGACACTTCACTAAGCAATAATTTTGCTTAACATCCGATTTGAAAGTTTTTGGATCCTTGTAATATTAGCGTAATAATCTTGCTTTGACCTGAAACATCCGGCCAGATGAAGCAATTTGAGTTTGGCAACAAGGTTATCGTAGGCTTCTATGAATTCAATCAGGTGCACAGCCAATGGATTTTCGACAGCTATTTTAGGGTGAAACGTTGAAGTGATCGTAATTTTTTTGTCGCCTAAGCCTTTTTGCTTCCCCAATGTTTCTTTGAAACGACTTGTCTCATCAGAAAACTGCTGTGTTAAGCTAAGCATGCTCTTCTCGATGAGTTGATAGGTTTCTTGTGTACCCTGAGTTTGCTTTTGGCATAAGCCCGTGATGCGGTTGAATTTATGTAAAACAGCATTAATAAACAGTCGCTCCCCATTAATTCTACGTTTAAATAGTTGGTTTACCTCATGGGTTTTCAGTTCAAGCGTTACGATTACTTTCATAGATCTTGTTCTCGGGTTGATGGCTGATTGATTTGGCTTATCAGCTGGGTGATATCCGTAGGAGCTAATCCATCATTTAGAGGCAAAGGCATTCGTACCTTAAAGAGCTCACCACCGTTAACCAAAACAAACGCCTGGCCTTTGGGCAGAGAAATAATGTCATTTACATCAATCATAGGTACGGCGATGGTTTGAACCCTGTCTTCATTCGTTGTATTGAAATAAATATTGTCTTCACCTTGTGGGGTGTCGTTGACCATGGATACTTGCGTATGACCCACCACACCTATTTGAGGTAGAACCTTCACCAGAAGATTGGCGGTTTCTTCGTTTTTAACGTGGAGCATGATGAGTGTGTTGAGATTACCGCCGGTGACTTCAGCTTTGGCCTTTGAGCCTAAGGCAACTTCCATGTCTTGAATGGTTTGGGCGTAGGCCGTGACTTGAAAGCCTGCGCCTCCAGCTTTGTTGAGGATTTTAACGAAGGAGTCTTGAATGATTTCAGAGAGTTCATCGCAGTGGAGGTTGAGGCGGTAATTGGTGTGGCTTTCTTTGTAGAGTTTACCCGCGGTTGAAACTAAATCTGATAACAAGGCTTTACCTACGGCTTGTGCCACGTTGGGGTTGGTGAGGCTATCAAGGCCGATGTAGAGTATTTTTTTCTTCTTAATTACATCCATGAGCTCGGTCTCATAAGGGCTTTGATGGAATGAGAAAATTCCTGATGCATTACTTTTATTGATTTCAGAAAGCACCGGGCCGACACTTGCCGTGATTTTGTCGTAGTAGTGTTTGTCGAGGGTTGCGGCATCAAATAAATCCAGAAGAATTTGGTCTTGTAAGCTTTCAACATGACCTGTGGTGATGGTTTTGCTGATGTGTTCTTTGATGTATTGAATAACCGCTGTTGTACGTTCCATGGGAGGCGTAATTTTGCCCGAGCGATTAATACGACCCTCATGAACAATTTCAACTTACATCTATCAGGACCTGAGCGAGTCGCTATCACAGGGCCTAATGGATGCGGTAAATCTACTTTAATTCAACTCATTAGAGGTTTGCTCCTTCCAAGTGCTGGAGAAATAATGATTGGCGTGAAGACAGTTGCCTACCTAGACCAAACAATGAGTTTCTTAGATCCCTCACTGTCTGTTCTGGATAATTTTCTAATGCTTAATCCAGATGCGCAACATTTCGATGCATATTCTGCTCTGGGCCCTTTTAAATTTAGAAATAAAGAGGCTAAAAAATATGTTGGTCAGTTAAGTGGTGGCGAGCGAATGCGAGCAGGCCTTGCTATTAGCTTGATGTCTTCAACACCGCCGCAACTTATTATCTTGGATGAACCTACGAATCATTTGGATTTAGACGCTATAGGGGCCATTGAAGAAGCGTTAGTTCAGTATCAAGGCGCTATTTTAGTTATCTCACATGATGAGGCATTCCTTGAGAACATTAAGATTGATAGAAGTATTAGTTTCACTTGATCTGCTACTCTGATTTGACGGAAAGAGAGGATATATTCATGACTAGTATTATTGATAGAAATGATAAGTCTGCTTATGATAATTTAAAAAAAGCATTCGTTGCTGCTGAGGTTAATTTTTTTAATATGATCAGTACTTCTTGTTTGCAAACAGACCATCTTCAGGCTTTCGCTACAGGCGTTCAGTCTACATCTTTAAATCACGCTGTCGTGCACCAGATAAAAGATATTTTTGAGAATAGTTTAAATGCATGCTGTGAGTTTTATTCCAGTAAAAAGGTACCGTAGAGATAAAAGACATGCGAGACGCACTAGATGAATGGAGTATCCCTGTTACGCTTGGATTTTTTCCAAGTCCTCTTTGCTAAGTTTGAAAGATGGCTTTTTTCTGCGAATAGTATGATATAGCATATATAAACTCTCAAAGTTATGTAGTTTTAATTTAATAAGTAAGTTATTAATTGGCCAAGCAGGGGGTAAATTCGATCTCTTGGTTTTTGTTTTAAGTTGGTTAAGTATTGTGTATAAAAAAATTCAGAGCTATTACTTAACGGAGTCAGGTGATAAATCAAAAAGTGAGTTATTCTTTATGCCAAGAAATGATCGCTTGAGAACCCATGTAAAAAATATCGTTCATATTGACTAAAATAAGTTCAATTTAGTTTTTTATATGTTATAATATGCTCACTTTTATATTTTAGTTTTGCATGCGATGGAATATTTACCGTTTATTGATTTTATGGGTAAACTTAAGACGCCAGTCAATTTAAATGAGTTATTTACTCTTTTAAATACGACGTCTTATCAGTGCTTGTTTTTGAAAAACAGTCAATCTAATTATTTGTATGCCAATTTAAACTTTATTCAACTCATGGGATTAAACACGCTTCATCAATTAAGAAGTAGTACTGATCTTGAGTTAAGTAGCAACGTAAAAGACGCAAAAATGTATCGTGATCTAGATTGTTGTGTCTTAGAGGAAAGTGAAGCACTAACGGTAAGTGAAACAATCACACCAAAGCGAAATCAACCCATTGTTAAAACAATGCAGGGTAAGTTATATCCTTTGTTTACTGAAGATGGACGAGCCAATTATATTTTGGGTGTGGTTGCACCAGAGTCAAAATTGTTAAGACTTGATTGGGATCAAGTGTTTCAATTATCACCTGACATGCTCCGCTCACTTCTTGTGAAGCGTAGTTATGCTATTCAGTTACCATTTGGTGATATTTCTCTTTCTAAAATGGAAATATTAACATTAATTGAGCTATTAAAAGGTCAACATGCAGGCGAAATTTCAGAGGCGCTTCAATTAAAGCAAACGACAATTGAATCTTATTTGATGAATATTAAGAATAAACTGGGTGTAAGTACTAAAAGTGAATTGATACACATTGTAACACGCAACAATGTATTGCAGCAGATCATGTTATGATGTACCAAATTTTTAGCGAAGCACGAGACAAAAACCCCAATACCACGGCATTGGTGTTTTCAAATGGAGATAGTTTAAGTTATCAAGCCTTGGATTGCGTCATCCATCAATGGGCATATTATTTACAGGGCTTAGGCATTGGCTCTAACGACAACGTAGCGGTCATGTTAGATGATGAAGATTATCATGTGATAATTTTCTTGGCGTTAGACTATCTTAATGCAACGTATGTGCCTTTTGATAGGGATGTACCTAAGCAACAATTAGTAGATACCCTTGAGCTATTGAATCCGAAAAAAATTATTATTGATAAGCCGCTTGATTCAGTTAAGGCAAAGCAAGTCAGTAAGAATTTAACAGAGCTTCTAGACGCATCTAAGATAGAGCAAATTAGTGAATATCTAACCACATCCACGAAAATATCATCCGTAAGTGCTGATCCTGAAAGCATATCCTATATCGTTTCATCTTCAGGAACAACAGGGAAAAAAAAAGGGATCCCTATCAAGAAAGGCGGTTTTAGGCGTTGGGCTGATGAATTACGCTCTAAGCTAGACTTGAAAGAAAATGATGCTGTATTGGTGACCCGAAGCCCTGGTTACGATGCACGTATATTTGAATACCTTGAAGCATTTTCCTCCGGAAGCACATTATCTCTTATTAGTAGAGAACAACGCAGAGATCTTAAATTTATTTTGGAGGTTTGTAAAAAGCGTAAGATTACTGCTCTTTTGTTCATTGCATCACAAGTAGGATTGGATGATACAGAGCAATGGATTAAAGAATTAGCAGAGGCTGGCGTTAAGCATCTACTTGTAACGGGTGATGCATGCACAGCTCAATTAAAAGCACTGTGTGAGAAATATGGGATTTTCCTGTGGAATTGCTATGGTTCAACGGAGGAAACCTTTGGGTTTAGTATGTTCTGTGTTAACGGGCAAGAGTTACTAATGCATGAAGGAGAATTAAAAGTTCCAATTGGTTTACCCTATGGTGAAGAGGTAACGTATCGAATTATTGACGGAATATTGTGGGTAGCATCGCCTTATTTAACACCAGGTTATTCAGATGACCATGAGAATGAACTTTATTTCAAAGAAATCGATGGCGTACGTTTTTTTAATACGAACGATAAGTTTTGTGAGCAAGATGGCCATTTATATTATTTAGGGCGTGCCGATCATAAAGAAAGCCATCATAAAATTAATGGTGTTAAAGTAAACGAGTCTTCTATTGAAGCGTGTATTAATGCGTATCGTATTCCTAAGACTTCGAAAAAAATTCAAGCTGCTGTGGTTATTAAATCTTATTTGGGACAACCAAAGCCTTTCGCTTATGCTGTGCTGCCTGAAGGCTTTGAGAATGATGAAACGATGGTTGATGATTTTACTAAGTATTTAAATCGTCATTTATTACCAGAAGAAAGACCTATCATCATGCCAGTAAAAGAAATATTGCGTATGGAGACGAGTGATAAAATTGATTACGCTACATTACGTGCTCAAAAAGATGATGTAGGTGCTTCGTTTAATAATCGCAAATGTAGTGGGGACGTGCGAGAGTCTACTGCGTTAGAAAAAAAGGTACATGAAATTTGGCAGCAGGTATTTCATGTAGAAGAAACCATTAGGAGTAATCTTGAAATTTGGGAGTTGGGAACCTCAGTAGAAGCTGCTCACATAGTGCATCTCATTAGTGAGCTGTTAGATCCTGAATATACCATTCAAACCATGTTAAGATTGAATAGTGTAACTATTGATACGATTACAGAAAGTTTGGCTCAAAAGCATAGCAAAACGAATATTAGCTCTTCGGATCAAGCTTTAATCCATCACCTTAAGATTCATGAAGAAGCTAAGGAAGGAAACCTTTTTCTCTTGCCTCCATTATTAGGGAATGGGTTGAGTTATAAATCATTGGCTGATTCTTTGAAATTTGCCAAAAATATTTATGCGTTAAGTGACCCAAGCGTAGCTAATGAACATGATTTGCCGCGTGATATGGCGCATGCTGTGAGTAGATATATTGCAGCCATTCGATCAAAGCAAGCTCATGGGCCATATCAACTGTTAGGTTTTTCATTTGGTGCGACGTTGGCTTATTACGTTGCTGAGGAATTAGAAAAACAACGTGAGTCCATCAGTAAAATCCATTTGGTTGATGGATTCCCTCCCATGCTTTATCAAGCACTGGATAGTGATGCTCAGCAACGCTTTGAGCGAGAACTTCTTAAGTTTTTATTACCCGTTCTAAATAATCATGTTTATAAAGAAGAGCTCCTACCCGTTCATGTCGAGTCTGGTTTTAATCGTTTAAGAAAACAATTAAAACATCCTGAGTCACATGCGCTGTTAAATATAGCAGAACGACATTTATATTTTATGAAAAATTTGCCTATACCTATACCCCAAAAAAAGTTAAATTTTTGTCCAACCATTTATTTAACCAAGCCTGATCAGAGCTATTGGAATATTCTTCGTGATATTGGTTGGCACCCTGACTCTGCTGATTTTCGTTATGATGGTTGGCATAGCTATTTTTCTGCTGTAAGACGAAGTGCAGTGCACTTATTCGATGCTGAGCATTCAGATGTTTTAAAAAATCCCACACAGCCAGGAAATAATCCATCTCGATATTTTGAACGTGCAGATGATTTTGTCTTTAATTTGGATGCTATTTTGTCTGTAAACAGGGTTTATCAATTACAAAAACAGACTTCTCAGTTAACGTTAACAGTTTTTTTTCTCAGTGTTTGTTATCAACATATGTTACATGAGGATTTACTTGATTTAGACCTCGATCCCACCAGCTATTTTCATAAAGAAGAGCAAGAAAAAGATGGGCAATTAGACGCTTTAATCGATACTAGATCGACCTTAACCTGCTTTATCCCACTAAGTAAGGAACACCTAGTAAGAGAGCTCCTCAAAGAGTACAGCATGTATGACATGACTGTTCAATTAGAAGAACATACTGAACCAACCTTACCAGAAGTATGTACTAGGAAAAAAGAGCCCTATTATATTGATTTATATTTACGTTATAACTTCATTACTCGTATAAAATTTACTTTTACTATTAATGTGGATTCATGTTTTTCAAGAAGCGTTTTATCAGAACAGTTACAATATGAACCTGAGGTTGAGGGGAAGGAAAGGTTAATGTATTTCCATGAGCTTAGAGATGGATCTGGTCAATCTATTAGAGAAGCCACTCTATTTGTTGCTCGTTTTATTAACTTACTGAAGCCGATGTTACAATCTGCCGAGGCACAAAGACAAACTTATCCAAAACGACATGCATTATTTCAGCTTTCTCCACTGGATGTTTTATGTGAAAAGTATCGCTTGCCAGATCAAAGTGTTTCTTCATTAGAAAAAGGTTTACGTGATGCGGCCGTTAATAACCGGCTTCAGGATATTAAAATATTTTTACAAGAAGATATTGATATCAATGCAGCTGATAGCGAAACTCAAAAAACAGCATTGCATTGGGCCTCATCAAAGGGATGGAGAGCATGTGTAGACTATTTATTAGTTCATAGTGCGGACGCCAATTTATTGGATGCATCGGGTCACTCGTCGGCAATGTATATTGAACATATGAAAAATAACTTGAAAACAAACATTGAGAGCCCAGAAAGTGATAATTCGAGTGAAAGTAATTATTTGAAGTGCGTAAAGTAAGAAGTTATGCAAGAGCTCTAATGATGAAAACACAGAAACTAGGATTTCTAATTCAAGTGCAGGTCAAGGGTCAAGTGCAAGAATAGCTTCAAACGCTGCGCGCCATGGAAAGCTGAAGGCCGAGGCGCGTAGTCCGAGATAGTCTGCGATTATTTAAGCAGTCCGCAGGGAAGTTAAAAAATCTTTATGCAGGCGTAGAGTCATTGGGAGGACATTTTTCCTGGCGCGTTTAGCGCAAAAATGTCAGACGCAGGACAGTCGAGGCCAAAATACTTGCCGCGTTGACGAGTTGATTTCGGGGACTTGGGTGTCCCGGAATCTTTCACGAGGTAGCGGCACTCTTGATTTCTCTTAATTTGTTTATTACTCAGTTATCACCTGACTCTGTTAGGTAATACGTTAAATTTTATATCTATATAGTTCACTATCTATGAGACAAAAAAAAATAAGGATCAATCTCTAAAAATTAAACGAATTAATGAAATCGAATCGGAGAAAATATGGCTACAATAAACACTATTTTTAAGAAGCTAGGCTTTTCTAGCGACTATATACAAAGCCTGGTTAGCGCCTGCTTGTATGTTGGGGATCCAAGCTCAAGTAATGCCTTTGAGGGATCCTTGGCCAAAATATCATCTAGCAACTCTGAGAAGTGGGCCAGTAAACTTGTTAATATGTCTGTAACTCGAGAAGTTTTTCCAGAAGTTTGCTTTGTTAGCTACAATGAATGGCAGTCCAAAGCAAGAATTAATGAAATTTCTGACCACGAGTTTGATTTATCTGAAATGGAGTTGTTTGAGTTAATTGTCTGCTTAACTCAGTTACAATTTTATGGGACGAAATTTTCTGACTTTTCAGGCTCGACAAATATTTATGAAAATGATGAGCAAACCTTTGTCCCTCCTGCAGTTAGAAATCTATTTTCTGGTCTAGGTTTCACGGAGACAAAATTTCCTGAAACTTCATCAAAAATTGATGCTGTTTTTTTGCATGCTGCAACAGAGGGTGCATTGATACCTAGATTAAAGACATTGGAAGAAATATTAAAGCAACATCCTCACGTTCCTGTGTATTACGTAACTAACCCTAGAGGACTAGGAATTAGCGAAGGGTCTACCTCAAAAATTTTAGCAACGTGGTTTTCTGACGAAAAAGCAAAACAAGATTTGATCAGTGAAGAAATACAGTCATTATTTTCAAGTATAAGAATGCGAGATCAAAGTCAGCAACTTGATTGGTGGAATAATCTAAACGCTTTACAAAAAGAAATTCTGGATGTTGTAAATCCTTTGTTAGAAGAAAAACTTGATAAATTTCCTAGTAATCCAGAGGTTGGTATTCACTATTCGGAAGAATATGATCAAGCTTCAGGTATGGAAAAACGTGACTTACTTATGGAATCATGGCCAATAATGGACCATTTTTTTGACTATCATCTAGGCGAAAAACGTATTGATTTGAGGGTTCTTCCTGTTGTTGGGAAATTAATAAACGTCAGTAACAACGAAGGAGAGATAACAAGATATATCCCCGCGAGAACTGAGGATTTACTCGAAGCATTTTTTAAAGATTTTTCCATAGGAAGTGAACCAGTATTTATTGCTAATATCTCAGACCAATCTGTTAGCTTAGCTGGCTTTAGACAGTGTTTAATGACAGATCTCATGCTAGAAAGTATGGACTATCGAGATAAAGCCACCTTCTTACCAGCTTACGATGCATTATTGCAAGATACATTCAACCTGGAGCGAGGATTAAAAGAAATAGCCGCAACAATACATACATGGTATACCGTTGGCAACGACAAATTATCTATTTTATTGAGTAATGATAAACGTGTAATTCATGAGGTAATCCTCCCAAAAAATAATTGCTGTTAAAAGTAGAGAGTTAAGCTGCTAGTGCAAGTTTTCGCAACAAGTATCTATTGGCACAAGGTGTGTTAGTTGGGGCAGGAATCGGGGCTGTTGGGGCAGGAGTTCCAGCGTTAGGTTTTTTTGCAGGTCGTGCTTCTTACCAAGCTATTGGTAGATGGATGAGTACCAAGGAAGCTGCGGCAACTTCTCCAAGTAAATTGAAAGATATGAAAGCTATGACTGAAGAATCCTCTCAACTTTCAAACGAAATGTAAAAAATAATGCGAAATGCTTGAAAATTACCTGATTAGCTTCTTCTGAAGAAGATTTCGCTACAAATTTTCAAAAAATATTACAACTGTTATAAGTCCTTCATTAGAGGGTAGTCGTTAGTTAAACCACCCCTAGCAACTGTTAGGATTAAAATCAATTTTAAGATAGGAGTACATTATTATGTTTAAACGCATACTAACAAAGAAAAATCTAGCGCCATTAGCTATCAACACATTTTTATTTTTTAAAATAGACACTGAGTGCTCACCTGAAAATCGTTGCTTAACAAGCATGCCAAACCCTATGAGTGAAAATGATATTAGGCCAGCGGTTAGTTTCGCTCAAGAAGCAAACGCATCGCACAAGTATAGTCACAAAAACCTTTACTTAGCGTATAAATATGAGCTTGCAGAAAAAATTGATTCAGGTTTTGATTTTAATCTTATTATGAGCTATCTAAGTGAAGAAGAGCGAAGAGATTTTTTTAGCTTAGCAAAACGTAAACTTGCAGAGGTAACTGGACAAGATACTTGCGAACGATATAATCAACACAGAAAGTTTGACTTAAACTGTGCTTTAAAGTACCTCACTGATACAGAAAAAAAAGAACTTCAAGGTCTAATGGGCAAGAGATTTTTTGAGATAGAAAAACTTGCAGGTTATGAACATAGGAGCTTAGCCGCATTTGACATGCTTTATCCTGGTGAAGGTGAAGGAAGCTATTCACCATAGAAGTGATCTGATTACACTAAACCCTGATGTTTCCATAATGTTGTGCAACATTATGAAAACATCAGCCACCGACAATATTTTAAATGAAATTTTTATTTGATCGAGTAATTCTTTTCGTTTGGAGTATACAGTTAGTTATTATCCTTCTTGTCAGGGAAAATAAGCTTCTACATGCATGTGCTGTTTCTGGGTATTATTGCCAATGCGGATACCCCATTATTGCCTATTCATTCAATTTATTAATTAAATATTTTGCGTTTTTCTGATTTTCTGCCTCTATCACCTGACTCCGTTAGGTAATACTTTTATTTCTTATCTATATCATGCACCTGTATCGAATCAAAAGAAGTCAACATGATGTTAAATAAAACCTCTCGGCATGATTTTTGCTTGAATTAGGAGGCAGCTCGACACTTCTAGCTCAATGAAATAAGTAGGGACAGTCGTAGAGCTGGGATGGATGTAGATAAATAGAAACTATTTGGAGATAAAAAATGTTGTGTCTTAAAGGTAAAACTAAGGAGGAACAAGTTAAGGAGGTAAAAAGATTAGTCCGTAAAGGTGAGATCTATCATGTTTGGCAAGCAATAGATTATTTAAGGAGCAAGGGTCTTTCTGAACCTGAAATAATTCAAGAAGTCACCCTTGATGATATAGAAGAGGCACGAGAACGTAGTGCTGGCATGGCCTGGACGGCTAGTATGTACAATGATTCAAGATTAGGAATGACTCATTCTGAACATATGCGAAACTTAGGATCATTGGAGCGGTTTGTTCAGTTCAGTTGTATTCATAGCCCTCAGTTTGCTGATGCCAAAAGCAATCAAGATAATCTTAAAATACAAATGATTGCTATGTTAAACATAAAAGAAAGCTCTATTGAAAAAATTAGGATTATCGACGGTAAATTTACCATTTATTTTAAAGAACTTGCTGATTTTTTTGATGATGGTCTAAAAGAATTGAAGCGTAAAAAAGGCATTGATAAATCAATAACTTTTTCTTTGTCTAAAGTACAGGAGTATTTTAAAAATTCAGACGAAAGCAGTTCTTCGATGAGATGCGGCTAAATGAATAACGTTTGAAAA
>JAHZKF010000107.1 GCA_022600575.1 Gammaproteobacteria bacterium
ATGAAAAACACCTCCGACCCCATGGGTCTCGACCCCATGGGTCTCATGGGTCTTTTTTGACAAAAACATTTTGGCTCATCTAGTAGCCGTTTAAAAGGGAAGATGAGTCCATATCATTGCCCTAATAATATATGTGTTAAATTTAAAACTTAAGCTTGGTTTACACGCATTAAAAGGGAGTATTTAAAATAAATCGTTTGTTTATGAAAGTAGATAGTTTGAGGTGAGTGTTTGAAAATGATAGTTTTTTTCGAGTACGTTCAAAATAAGAATAAAACGGGAGATTTTGGCAAAAAATATTTTTTCTTGACATTTCAATAAGTTAGGAAAAAATAAACCGAAATAGGTAAAGAAACCGTAAAGAAAAGTAAAAATAAGCTTGACAATTTGTAAAATTGCTTTACAATATTTGCTCCATGTGGTTAATTTTAATCACATTGTAAGTTGTAAGTTGTAGTATTTAATTTGTAATTTGTGATTTGTGATTTGTTTTTTTAGGAGTAATTATTATGACAGCATTTAAAAGAAAAGAAGACGCTCAAGCAACATTAGATAAAATGATTGGCGACGCACAAAAAGCGTTGTTAGGTGACGGTGCTGACGCAAAAATTGTAGAAGCTAAAGCAAAGTTTGAGGCAGATAACGTAGCAGCTTTAGAAGCTTTAGAAGCAGCAGCTGTTAAAACATTTGAAGCAGCTAAAAAAGATGCTGGCGACAAAGCTGGTGACGTTAAGAAAGAAGAAGTTACAGACGAGCAAAAAACTGAAGCAACAGCTGGTGTTTTATCTGCAATGACAAAAGCATTTACACCTGCTAATGCATTGTTTGCTTTTGAGTACAGAGTTAAAGCAGCACTTGAAGCTTTACCTGCTGACGATAAAGATCTTACAGAAGAAAAAGTTGCTGAATTCAAAAAAGCGTTCAACGCAGCTAACCTTGAATTGGTTCAAGGCTTTAAAAATGAAGGTAAACCTTCAGCTGTTGAATACTTGAAAGATTTCGGTATGAAACTTTTAGGTGCATTGCTTGCAATTGTTATGAGCCCAGCTTTAGCCGTTAACTATGGTAACTCTAGAAGCTTTGTTGGTTCTTTCTTCAACGGCGCGCACACAGAAGCAAGCCGTAAAGCACAAGAAAATGAAGCTGATGCAGAAAAATTTGTAACAGCAGCTCCAGCAGCATAAGTAGTATTGTTACAAGCAGTATTGAAAAGCTCCTCACGGGGCTTTTTTTTTGGGTTTTAATCATACAGCAGGACCCCCGCCATTGATTTTTTTGTTGTGCATGTTAAAATAGCACGCTTGATTATTGACTGATTATTTTAAGAGAGTTCTACCGATGTCGACTCATCCAGATTACGAAACGATAAAAGTGGTTTGCAGTTGTGGCCATACCTTCGAAACACGCTCAACCTTGTGCAAAGATTTAAGCATAGAGGTTTGTTCTAATTGTCATCCGTTTTATACCGGGCAACAACGCGTAACAGATACTGGCGGACGTGTTCAGCGTTTCCGTGATCGGTATAACATCAAAAAAGCGCCTTCAGCAGATGCAGCAGGTTCAGCTGACGCCAAATAAGTAGTTAGGGACGATGTGGTTTCTAAATAATGAGGCTTTAAGTCATAGGCGCACGGAAAGGCGCCTTATTTTTGCTAAATCGTTTAGGGTTAACCGCGTTAAATAATAAACGAACCGAGTAGCCATTTTGACTGACGATTCTTTGAAACAACGCGCTTTACATTATCATGCATTTCCTGCTCCAGGAAAACTTTCGGTCAACGTGACCAAATCAACCAATTCTCAAGATGACTTATCACTGGCTTATACCCCAGGTGTTGCTGAGCCTGTTTTAGCCATTGCAAAAGTACCAGAAGATGCTTACCAATATACTGCAAAAGGCAATTTAATTGCTGTTGTGACCAATGGTACAGCAGTGCTTGGCTTGGGTAATGTGGGACCTTTGGCAAGTAAACCTGTCATGGAAGGTAAAGCAGTCTTATTTAAGCAATTTGCAGATATTGATGTGTTTGATATTGAAATGGATGCAAACGATCCGCAAGCCTTTATTTCGGCGGCAAAGTGTATTGCTCCCACTTTTGGTGGTATTAACCTTGAAGATATCAAAGCACCTGAGTGTTTTGAGATAGAACAAGTGTTGATTGAGCAGCTTGATATTCCTGTGTTCCATGACGATCAACACGGAACAGCCATTGTGATTGCAGCAGGGCTATTAAACGCGCTTGAGTTACAAGGTAAGCAATTATCAGACGCTAAAATTGTCTGTATTGGTGCAGGGGCTGCAGGCATTGCTTCAATGCGTCTTTTAGTGGCTTTAGGTGCTGATAAATCGAAAATGCTTTTGCTAGATAGTAAAGGTGTGATTCATGCAGGCCGAGAAGACTTAAATCCTTATAAATTTGCATTTGCGACCACATCAGAAGAACGTACTCTAGATGAGGCGCTTGTAGATGCAGATGTATTTATTGGGGTTGCAAAACCGGATTTGTTAACACCAGCACTTTTAAATGGCATGGCACCTAATCCTATTTTGTTCGCACTTTCAAACCCAAATCCTGAAATTCGACCTGAATTAGCACGTGAAGTGCGAGATGATTTAATTTTGGCAACAGGGCGAAGTGATTACCCTAATCAGGTGAATAACGTACTTTGTTTTCCATATATTTTTCGTGGCGCACTAGATGCACGTGCAACGTGTATTAATCAAGCCATGCAAATCGCAGCAGTTGAAGCCATCCGAGGTTTGGTTCATGAGCCTGTTCCGGAAGGTGTTAAACACAACTACCCAGGGGTTAAGCACTGGGAATTTGGCCCGGAATATATTCTTCCTAAACCGATTGATCCACGTTTAAGAACGTGTGTTTCAGAAGCCGTATTCAACGCGGCAGTTGCAAGTGGCGTGAGTACATTAACGCCAGATACTTGCAAGGAAGTATGAATCTAAAAAGGGGATAATATGTTATCGAGTCGTAAAAAAGGTTTAATCATTGCTTGGATTATTTGTGGAATAGGTGCTGTTTTTTATTCTTATGAGTATCTGTTACGTATTACACCAAGCGTCATGGAACCTGCATTACGCGATCACTTTAATTTATCTGCAACAGGATTCGGTATTTTTTCTGCTTTTTATTATTATGCTTATGTACCCATGCAGTTGCCTGTTGGTGTGTTAATGGACCGTTGGGGACCAAGACGCCTATTAACAGCAGCATGTGCGATTTCTGTGTTGGGTATTTGGATGTTTGCAGGGACAACGATTGTCAGTTTTGCGGCAGCGGGTCGATTTCTAACAGGTTTTGGTTCAGCGTTTGCTTTTGTGGGTGTTTTAAAACTTGCAACGATTTGGTTACCAGAAGATAAATTGGCCATGGTTGCAGGGCTTGCTGCAGCGCTAGGAACTATCGGAGCGATGGTTGGTGATAATCTCTTAGGTGCTATGGTACTGAATGTTGGGTGGCAAAAAGCCGTTAATTATACAGCATCGTTTGGGCTTTTTGTGATTGTTTTGATGTGGTTTGGTATTCACGATAAGAAAAAAGATTTAGACGAAGATGGTGGCACTGTATCGACGTTTAAAGAAGGCTTGGTTGATTTAAAAGTGATTTTAACCAGTAAGCAAATATGGATTAATGGGGCTTACGGGTGTTTGATTTATTTGCCTACAACGGTTTTTGCTGAACTGTGGGGCATTCCTTATTTAGCGCATGCGCGTGGCATGTCTGTGCCCTCTGCTGAATTTGCTAATTCGCTTGTATTTATGGGCTTTATGTTTGGTGCACCGCTTTGGGGCTATGTGTCTGATAAACTGCATCAACGCAGAGTGCCTATGTTTATTGGTGCCTTAGGTGCTGGTATTATGATGACATTGGTTTTATATTTGCCTGGTGTTAAAGGGAACACGTTATATATTTTGATGTTTATTTTAGGTTTGTTTTATAGTGTGCAGGCGGTTGTATTTGCCGTGGGGCGTGAGTTAAGTCCTAAAGAAGCAGCAGGAACAGCAATTGCGACAACCAATATGTTTGTGATGCTCGGGGCTATGTTATTGCAACCTCTTATTGGAAGTTTACTGGATCATAGTGTGGTAAAGCGTTACGGAGAAACATTGTCATCTATCCAATTAGGGACTGAAGGCATGCGTGAGTTGTATACAACAGGGGATTACCAGTATGCCATGATGGTGCTTCCGATAGGGATTTTTCTTGCTGCCATTTTAACCCTCTTTTTGAAGGAGACACATGCGCATGCGGGATGTAACCTTGATAAGCCGTAAGCAATTATGGTTTGGCATTACGGTTTGTTTAGTTGGTGCTTTTTTTTACTGTTATGAGTTTTTACTTCGTATTTTACCCGGCACTTTGCAAGGTGAATTAAGCGTTGCCTTTGGTCATATTTCGGCAACAACCTTTGGTCAGCTTGCAGCACTTTATTACTTTGCTTATTCGCCGATGCAACTGCCTGTGGGGATGTTGATTGACAGGTTTGGACCACGGCGCCTACTGTCGTTTGCTTGTTTGTGTTGTACCGTAGGCTCATATATGTTCATGACGTTTTCCTCTCTATGGATTGCAGGCATTGGACGATTGTTAGTGGGTTTTGGTTCGTCGTTTGCCTTTGTGGGGGGGTTAACGCTGATGATGCATTGGCTGCCTCGCCGTTATTTTTCGCTGGCAACAGGGCTTATGACAACGCTTGGTATGTTTGGCTTAATGTATGGCGCTATTAAGATTACAGCCCTTTCAGCGAGTTTAGAAATCGAACAAGTTTTAATGTTGACCGTGATTGTAGGTGCGTTGTTAACCTTTTTAATCTTTTTTGTGGTACGCGATGGCCCAGGGGCTGAGCAGACACAAAAACATGCTTTACCTGAGTTTCTTTCACAAGTGTGGCGTGTTTTAATTTCACGAGAAGTGTGGTTGATTGGGCTTGTGGGTGCTTCGCTTTATACATCTTTGTCTGTTTTTGGTGAGCTTTGGGGTAAAACCTATCTGGAACATGCGCATGGCTTGAGTAAAATGGAAGCGGCCAAAGGTATTTCAGCCATGTTCTTAGGGTGGGCTGTTGGTGCGCCGCTCGGAGGATATTTTTCTGATAGAAGCGGCAGGCGTGCACGTTTTTTGATTGGTGGTGCCTTTTTTGCGCTGCTTTGTATTGGTTCAGTACTTTATATTCCTCATCTATCCTATATGCAATTGATGGTGTTATTGTTTTTATACGGGGTATTTAGTGGAACAGAGATTATTGCTTTTGTGATGGCTAAAGAAAGCAGTGGAGCCGAATTGTCAGGTACCGTATTTGCAGTGATCAATATGATTGTGACGCTTGGCGGGGTTATTTTTCAGCCGTTGGTGGGCTATTTGCTTGATTTTCATTCAAATAAAGCAGTAATGGGTGAAGTGGTCACTTATGCTGTATCAGACTATCAGCGTGCTTTACTGGTGTTGCCGCTTTCACTCATTGGTGTCATGATACTTGGTTTTTTCTTAAAAGATGCTTGCCATGTTGAAAGGAAATAGATGACATTTAAGTATAAAAAATCGGTCTTGATTGCTTGGCTTATTTGTGGGATTGGCGCATTGTTTTATTCGTATGAATATTTCTTACGAATTACGCCAAGTGTGATGGAACCTGCATTGCGCGAACATTTTAGCTTATCTGCAATGGGTTTTGGTGTTTTCTCTTCGTTTTATTATTATTCTTATGTGCCCATGCAACTGCCTGTTGGCGTGTTAATGGACCGTTGGGGGCCAAGGCGTTTATTAACGGCTGCTTGTGCGGTGTCTGTTTTAGGAATGTGGTTTTTCGCAGCGACTGATTTGGTCAGTTTGGCTGCAGCAGGTCGGTTTTTGACAGGGTTTGGATCAGCTTTTGCGTTTGTTGGTGTTTTGAAGTTAGCAACGATTTGGTTACCAGAAGACAGATTGGCATTGGTTGCAGGTTTAGCAACAGCGCTTGGCACCATTGGAGCCATGATTGGTGATAATCTCTTAGGTGCCATGGTTGAGCAGATTGGATGGAAAGCTGCAGTGAATTGGACTGCAATTTTTGGCCTTGGATTATTGGTTGTGATGTGGTTTGGTATTCATGACAAAAAAGGACATTCGGAAGAGGATGGTGGCACGGTTACCAGTTTTAAACATGTTTTATTTGATTTAAAGTTGATTGTGAGTAACAAACAAATTTGGATTAATGGTGCTTATGGATGCTTAGTTTACTTACCTACTACAGTGTTTGCAGAACTGTGGGGTATTCCTTATTTAGCACATGCGTATGATTTAAATTTACCTGCCGCTGAGTTTGCTAATTCTATTTTATTTATGGGCTGTATGTTTGGAGCACCTTTATGGGGGTATTTATCAGACAGAATTAAACAGCGTAAATTACCCATGCGCATAGGTGCATTTGGTGCGTGTATTGTCATGACGGGTATTTTATATTTGCCAGAAATTAATTTGTACATGTTATATGTCATGATGTTTGTGCTTGGATTTCTGTACAGCGCACAGGCAATTGTGTTTGCGGTAGGACGTGAGTTAAGTCCAAAAGAAGCCGGTGGAACAGCTATTGCGATGACCAATATGTTTGTGATGCTTGGTGCTATTTTTCTACAACCTTTGGTAGGCCGAATTTTGGATTGGCGCTTGCTTCAGCACTATGATGGTAAGGTTGCTGTTAATTTATTAAGTTCGGACGAAATTAGGCAACTCTATACAGCGGCTGATTATCAATTAGCCATGGCTGTGATTCCTATTGGTATTTTGATTGCGGCAATACTCACTTTCTTTTTGAAAGAAACGCATGCGCATGCAGAAAAAATCCGAGTTAACTGAAAACTGCAATAAGCTCGTGAACAAATAAACGTCGATTTCCCTTACAGCTAATGTTCCGGCGAACAGGAAACGAGATGATGTTTGCCCCGTGATATAAATCGCGAGTAAACGGTGTGTCGTGGTTTGAAATAATGACGGGAATACCGTTTTTGGCAGTATCTTTTGCAAGGGTTGCTAAACTGATTTGTTCTGCTTCACCAAATTTTTGACGCGTATAAGCTGTAAATTGACTGGTTTTTGAAAGCGGTGCGTACGGCGGGTCGCAATAAATCACATCGCCTGATTTGAGATTCAAAAATGTTTCTTTGAAATCTGCTTTGATAAATTCGGCCGTTTGGCATTTTTGATAAAAAGTCTCGAGTTCTTGTTGAGGGAAATAAGGCTTAACGTAACGACCAAAAGGGACGTTGTATTGGCCGGATAAGTTATAGCGACACAAACCGTTATATCCATGACGGTTTAAATATAAAAATAAAGCGGCACGTTTGCGGCTTCCGGGTTTGCTTTGATTAAACTGAACACGATATTGATAATAAGTGTCTGATTGATTATTTGCTTTACAAAATAAGTGCTTACAGTAGCGAATAAAACGCACGCCTTCTTGCTTGAGGTGGTTATAAAGCGCCACTAAATCAGCATTCGCCTCGGCCAGTAAAAAGTGTTCATGTGGCGCATTTAAAAAAACAGCGCCTGAGCCAGTAAATGGTTCAACAAGACGCGAACCAGGCGGCAAAGCACTGATGACGTGGTTAAGGCAGCGATATTTTCCGCCAGCCCACTTTAAAAAAGGTTTGGTGCGTTCTATTGGCTCGGTTTTCAAGTTGGGGCTCTTGAACGTTCTTTAGATATTATTTGTTAGATCATACCATTAAGTAGAAGCTCATGTGTTGGAATTTATAATCATATAGAAAATAAGATGACTGGTTTCTTGTGATAACACCCTTTATACTGCAAGCCTTCTTTTGACTTGTTAACTAGGCGTTCAGATGGAATTGGTCGTTGATAATACCCCGTTTAAAGCATTATTTGAGCCACTGGATTTAGGCTTTACCCAACTTAAAAACCGATTATTAATGGGCTCAATGCATACGGGTCTTGAAGAAGAAGATAATCTAGACCGTCTTGCGGCTTTTTATAAAGAGCGTGCCCAAGGAGGGGTGGGCCTGATTGTGACAGGTGGCATTGCACCGAATCGAGTGGGTCGCCTTGCACCGGCTTCAGCCAAATTAACCACATCTAAGGAGCAACGTAGGCATGAAGTAGTGACTCACGCTGTGCATGAGAGTAGCGGAAAAATCGTACTTCAAATGTTGCATGCTGGACGTTATGGGTATCATCCATTCATTGTCGCGCCATCGCGTGTTAAAGCACCCATTTCACCGTTCACGCCTTGGAAATTAACAAAATTTGGAATTTTAAAAACCATTAGACAGTTTGCACATTGCGCAAAGCTTGCTCGTGCTGCAGGCTATGATGGTGTTGAAATCATGGGAAGTGAAGGTTATTTACTCAATCAGTTTATTGTAGCGCATACCAACCACCGAAAAGATGGTTTTGGGGGGGAGTATGTCAATCGAATGCGTTTTCCTGTTGATGTTGTGCGTGCGGTGCGTGAAGCGGTTGGGGATGATTTCATTATTATTTTTAGACTGTCGATGATTGATTTAATCGCTAAAGGAAGTAGTTGGGATGAAGTCGTATTACTCGGTAAGGCCATTGAAGACGCGGGAGCAACCTTAATTAATACAGGCATTGGATGGCATGAAGCCCGTGTACCAACGATTGCGACTATGGTGCCTCGGGCGAATTTTACTGATGTGACAAAGCGTTTTAAACCTGAGGTGAGTATCCCTGTCATTACCTCCAATCGTATCAATACACCAGAACTTGCGAATGCTGTGATTGAAGAAGGGGCGGCTGATATGGTCTCGATGGCGCGACCTTTTTTGGCGGATCCTGCCTTTGCAAACAAAGCTTCACTTGGTGAGTCGCGTGCAATTAATGTTTGTATTGCTTGTAATCAGGCATGTCTTGATCAAGTTTTCAAACATAAAACCGTATCTTGTTTGGTTAATCCACGGGCATGTCATGAAACCAAACTGGTGTATGAAATGACGAGTCAGCCTAAGCGAATAGCGGTTGTAGGGGCTGGGCCTGCAGGACTCTCGTTTGCGGGGGTTGCAGCAGAAAGGGGTCATGAAGTTACAATTTTTGAGCGCAATGACACCTTGGGTGGACAGTTTAATTTTGCGAAAAGAATCCCAGGAAAAGAAGAGTTTCAGCATACGCTGGATTACTTTGAGAACCAGTTAGAAAAATGTGGTGTTGAAGTGCGTCTTAATACAGAAGTAACCCCTGAAGACTTAAAAACATATGATGAGGTTGTTCTGGCAACAGGTGTTTTTCCACGTATTCCAGCAATTGATGGTATTGAGCATGCATCTGTGATGACGTATACCGATTTACTTGGAGGTGTACGCAAAGCGGGGCGTCGGGTTGCTATTATTGGTGCAGGCGGGATTGGATTTGATGTGGCAGAATATTTAACAGGTGAGGCAGCTCAATCAAAACAAGCTTTTTGTCGTGAGTGGGGGATTGATTTGACAATGTCTCATCGAGGCGGGGTGCTTCCTTTAGAAAAGCCTGAGTTGAAAAATGAGATCTTTTTGTTGCAACGTAAAAAAGAAAAAATGGGGCGACGTTTAGGTAAAACCACGGGTTGGATTCATCGTATGAGCTTGAAGCATCGTGATGTGAAGATGATGTCAGGTGTGATTTATGAACGTATTGATGATGATGGATTGCATATTTTGCTAGATAATAAATCTGTTGTCTTGGCGGTAGATTCTATTATTGTGTGTGCAGGACAAGAAGAAGCAAACGGTTTGTATGCCCCTTTGAAAGATGCAGGTTGCTCTGTACACCTGATTGGTGGGGCTTTTAAGGCTTTAGAACTGGATGCGCGTCATGCGATAAATCAAGCTTCTCGTTTGGCAGCTGTGCTTTAATTGGTTTAATTCGCATAAAATGAATGCATTCCGCTAGAAAATTTGCTATCATGTCGGCCTTGTCTTTTTTATTGTTACTTATTCTTCCAGGTAGACTATGACGCATCCAATACAAGCGCAACCAACAGAAATCACATCGTTCACAGAGCTTAATTTGTCTGAACCATTACTTAAAGCGATTCGTGATTTAAATTATGAAACCCCATCTCCTATTCAACAACAAACCATTCCTTGTTTATTAGCGGGTAGTGATGTGATTGGCAAATCAAATACGGGCTCAGGAAAAACAGCAGCTTTTGTTTTGCCAGCACTTGAACAGCTTGATTTGAGCGAGTCGTGTCCTCAAGTTTTAATTATTACACCGACGCGTGAGCTAGCTTTGCAAATTGAGATGCATGTTAAAGCATTGAGTGCACATTTGCGTGGTTCACGTGTGGTGGCTTTATGTGGTGGGCAAGATTATCACCCACAGCTTAAAAAGTTACGAGATGGTGCGCATGTGGTAGTTGGAACACCAGGACGGATGCTTGATCATATCGAACGTGGTTCGCTTAAGCTTGATCAGTTGAAAACCTTTGTGCTTGATGAAGCAGACGAAATGCTTAGAATGGGCTTTATCGATGATGTTGAGCGTATTCTTTCAAATTTACCTGAAACACGCCAAATCGCTCTTTTTTCAGCAACCATGCCACCGCCAATCAGAAAAATTGCAAATCGTTATTTGAACGATCCTGTTTCGGTTGAAATTCGTGAAAAAACAGCGACTGTTGCGAGCATTGAGCAGCGCTTTTTGTTTGCTTCTCCTGTACAAAAACCAAATGCATTGTTACGTGTTTTAGCGGTAGAGCAGCATGAAGGTGTGATTGTATTTACGCGTACAAAAAATGGTGCAGAAGAAGTATCTACTTTCTTGCAGGAGCAGGGACATCGTGTCATGGCGATTCACGGAGATATTTCACAGGCACTTCGTGAGCGGGCTATTGCAAGGTTTAAGCAAGGCGCTATTAATATATTGGTTGCAACGGATGTTGCGGCTCGAGGGTTAGATGTAGAGCGTGTAACGCATGTGATTAATTATGACATGGCACATGATTGTGAAACCTATGTACATCGTATTGGACGGACAGGACGTGCAGGCCGTAGTGGAACAGCTATTTTATTTGTTTCACCGAGAGAAGCGCGGATGGTCAGTGTGGTTGAGCGTCATACGAAGCAGACAATTACAAAAATAGCTGTTCCAACAGATGAAATGATTCAAGCGGTTAGAGAGAAGCATTTTATGGCTGGCATTGATTTGCGGCTTGAACATAAAAACTTGGAAGATTATCAAAAGATTATTCAAACATATTTGAAAGACAAAGATGTGTCAGCTGAAGATGTGGCAGCAGCGCTTGCACTGCAATTGAACCGAGATAAGCCCTGGAAACTTGATGCTGTTATGCCTGCATCAAAGCCTGAGCGTTCATCAAGACATGATACGCGCTCTTCGCGCACGCGTTCAGGACAACAAGGTTCATCACGACGTCCTGCTTCACGTGAGCATCGTCGAGCGTCACATTCGGAAGAATTATTTAGGTTAGATGTGGGACGAATTCATGGCGTAAAGCCTGCTAATATTGTAGGTGCAATCGCAAACGAAGGGGGCTTACAGAGTCGTCTTATCACAGGACTTAAAATTCATGAAGATCATTCAACAGTACGTCTGCCAAGCGCGTTACCTAAAGAAGCATTTTTAGGATTGAAACGCGCCTGGGTATGTGGTCGTCCACTGAAGTTGACATCAATGGGCACTGTTTAGTATCTTGAGATGCGTTTGTATTTTAAGCGTTTTTAAAGATGGAAGACGTAGGTTAAGGGGTTGTATGAAAACGAAGTGGATAGGATTCTTTTTGTGTTTGTTTATCGGTACCTCAATGGCAGCACCCGTAAATAAAGTGGTTGTATTTGGCGATAGTTTGTCAGATACGGGTAATTTATATGAATATATGCGCCATCAGCTACCCATGTCTCCACCTTATCATGAAGGACGTTTCACGGATGGTCCTGTCTGGATTGAGCATGTGCTAACGCATTATTACCCTAAAGATGAACCTAAATTGCATCTTAATAATTATGCATTTGGTGGTTCGGGTGTGGGGAGTGAAGATGAAAATGATGCCGATGATGATGATATTGATGATGGTGCTTTGCTTAATTTAGATAGTGAAGTGAGTAGCTATTTATTGGCACATGATGATAAAGCAGATGCATCTAGTTTGTATGTTATCTGGATGGGTTCTAATAATTACTTAGCGCTTCCAGAAGATTTAGATGATGAAGTTAAGTTTACGCTTGACGGTATTCGAAGAAGTGTCGAACTACTTGTTCAAAAAGGTGCGAAACGTATTATGTTAGTTGGTGTGCCTGATTTAGGTAGAATACCGATGGCTCGTGAGTTTGAAGCGATTGAAGAGTTAAGTTATGTTTCTCATCAGCATAATATGAAGCTTGAGGCGAGTGTTGAACAACTTAAAACGCTTTATCCTGATGTACAATGGGTTTTCTTTAATGTAAATGAGCTGCTAATAGAAGCGCTGGATCATCCTGAGTTGTATGGATTTACCAATGTTACAGAGACATGTTATGACACATTAGATTATGTTCCTTCGTCTCAATCTGTTTTGAATATGGCCTCTCGTATTAAACTGCGTGCGCGCAGTGCTAATACATGTGATACTTATTTGTTTTTTGACCCTGTGCATCCATCTGGTCGGGCACATGAATATATTGCACGAGAAGGGATAGTTGCTTTAGAGAAAGCAGGGATTGAGTTTGGTTAGTATGATTGTTGATGTGCCCTGATTTCTTCAGGGCATTACGTTATTTTTATCTTGTTTATTGACGTCTTTGAATAGGACGCGTATCGTAGTTTTTTTCTAATTTTTTTTTAAATACAAGAACATATATAAAGGAACGATATGAAAGCAAAAGTGATGGGACTCTTTTTGTTTTTATGTTTCAGCCAGTTAATGGCAGGTCCACTTCATAAAATTGTTGTGTTTGGAGATAGCTTTTCAGACACGGGTAATTTTTATGAGTACATGAAACATCAATTTCCTCCTTCTCCTCCTTATTATAATGGACGCTTTTCAGATGGCCCGGTTTGGGTTGAGCGTGTACTTGAGCATTATTACCCTAATGATATTGAGGCGCATCATGTAAATTGTGCTTTTTCAGGTTCTGGTGTTGGTAGTGAAGAAGAGGATGATGATGAAGATATTGAAGATGAGGTCATGTTTAATTTAGGGGGACAAGTTAAATATTATTTTCAACAGCATGAGAATAAAGCGGATGCATCTAGTTTGTATGTGATTTGGATAGGCGCTAACAATTATTTAATTCCTGGAGATGATTTAGACGAGGAAATAGAGTTTACAATAATCGGGATTAAAAGAAGTCTTAGACAGCTGATTCAAAGAGGTGCCAAACACATTATGGTGATGAGTTTGCCTGATTTGGGGGCTTCACCAAAAGCACGTAAGATGAAAACAGTCGAACAGTTATCTTATTCAACCGCTCAACATAATCAAAAGCTTATGGCGGAGATTGAAACCTTTAGAACGCTTTATTCTGATATTCAATGGTTCTATTTTGATGTGAGTCAGCTTTTTGCCAAGGCTATTCAGTCTCCTGAGCGTTATGGGTTCACTAATGTCACAGATGAGTGTAAGGATACTTTGAATGCATGTGATACTTATTTATTTTTTGATACTGTTCATCCATCCGGACATACGCATGCTGAGCTTGCGGGAGAGGTGATAAGTTACTTCGATAAAGCAGGGGTTAAATTTGGGTAGAAGCAAGTTTACCAATTGTTTGCTTTGCAAATAGATTCGTAGGCTTTTCGAATGGTTTGTGTTTTTTCGTTTGCCTTTTTTATTTCATTTTCTGAACGACCTTCCGCGATACATTTGTCAGGGTGATGCTGGCTAATGAGTCGTCGGTAGGCGCGTTTTACGTCTTGTTTAGTTGTATTTTGAGAGACGTTGAGTAAGATATAAGGGTTGTCAAATGGAGACGTATTGGTATTAGCATATGATGCTTGTTCTTGTTCTTGTTCTTGTTCTTGACTGTATTTTCTCTGGCGGTTACGTGAATAGGAATGGGTGTAAAATTTTTCGCGTGCTTGTGGTTGTTCGTGTAATGGGGCTAAATCTAGTATATTAAGAAGGTTGTTAAGGATATTAATTTTAGCGGGTGTTAAGCCGTTTATTTGGGCTACTTGATATTGTATTTGTACAAATTCTCGAAGTAATTTGGGATTGTTTGCTGCAATATTTTTGAGTGAATATAAAGGGGCATTCATATTAAAGTTTGCTGCTTTTCCTTGTCTGAAAAAAGCTTGAGCGGAGGTGCGTTCGGCTCGGTTTAAATTGAGATTTCGCATGGTTTGTTTAGCAAATACAATTTCTTTTTCTGAAACACGTCCATTTGCTTTAGCAATATGTCCCATAATTGAAAAGACAGTGTTTTGAAATGTTTTTCTTACGGCTTTTCTTTTTTCAGTATGATATGACCAATGTGGTTTTGAATAATGGTCGCTTAAGCCGCGGTCAAAAAAATTTCCGATAAAAACGCCGAGTAGTGCACCAGAGGGTCCTGCGGCTAAAAAACCAAGACCTGCGCCAAGTAATTTACCCCACCAGGTGTGCCTGGTTAGGTAGGTACGAAGAGTCATATTACTCCTTAAAAACAAACTTTCAGTAGTATATCATGAGCTTGATTTACAGTGATATTTTGTATTACTTTGAGAGTTAAACTGTACTATATGTCTGGGTCATTATGAATAAAAAAGATAAATTATTTACATCTGAAGAGCAAGCATTAATTGACGTTTGGGAAGCGCATGTGCGCTATGAGTTTGAAGAAAAAGACATTGATGGCACGATGTCTACCATGATTGAAGGTGCTTATGTCCATAATATTCCGACATTATTGGGAGGAAGGGGGTTAGAAGGTGTTCGTGCGTTTTATACAACCTCGTTTCTTGAACACCTGCCACCGGATACAGAAACCACTACTATTTCTCGCACGGTGGGGCAGTCACAATTAGTGGATGAGCAAATTTTTAAATGTACGCATACTATTCCTATGGACTGGATGTTGCCTGGTATTCCTCCGACAGGAAAGCGAATAGAAGTGCCATTGGTGGCTATTATTGGTTTTCGAGAAGGAAAAGTGTCGAGTGAACATATTTATTGGGATCAAGCATCTGTACTTGTACAGGTAGGGTTACTTGATACAAATAGCTTGCCGGTTGTCGGGGCTGAAAGTGCAGAGAAAGTGTTGATAGCAAAGGAGCTTGGGTTGTAAGGTTTGATATGGTTTTACCTGAATGACTTTGTGTATAATGCCGCATGTTATTTTTTACGAGTCAGCTTAATATGCGGTATCTTTATACGGCTTTATTTTATTTATTATTACCTTTTATTTTATTAAGATTAATTTGGAAAGGTCGTCAAAATCCAGCATATCGTGCACGTCTTAAAGAGCGTTTTTCCTGGGGAAAGATGCCAGAAAAATCTGTTGATGTTTGGGTGCATGCAGTTTCACTTGGTGAAGTGGTTGCTGCTAAAATGTTAATTGAGCAAATACTGAAAGCGAATCAAAGCGTGCTTGTGACGACCATGACGCCAACAGGCTCAGAGCAAGTGCGTCGCCTGTTTGGTGAGCGCGTATTACATCAGTATATCCCGTATGATTTTCCAATCGCATTGAAACGTTTTTTTAAAGCTTATCAACCTCGTGTTGGGATTATTATGGAAACGGAGTTATGGCCTAATTTAATGGTTCAGGCAAAAACAAGCGGGGTTGCTTTATTTATTGCGAATGCGCGTATTTCTGATGGCGCTTTTCGTGCTTATCAGCGGGTTTGTTGGTTTTTTAAGCCGCTCTTTGCATGTGTTACAGGTGTTTTTGCACAAAGTGAACATGATGCTGAACGTTTCAGTGCACTTGGTGCACCAGAAAGTAAGGTGCATGTTTTAGGGAATATGAAGAGTGATTTATTCGTGTCGCATGATGTTTCTCGTCCTGTACGGTTTTTAAAGCAGGCCTGGGGAGATGACAGGCCTGTGGTTATTGCAGCCAGTACACACGATGGTGAAGAAGAGCAGGTGCTTTCTGTTTTGCAGGCATTACAGGTGGCTGTGCCGAACGTTGTACTTTTAATTGCACCCCGTCATTCTGAGCGTTTTGAAACGGTTTATAAGCTTGCTAAGACGCATCAGTTTAAGACGGGCCGTCGTAGCGAGGAAGCATCGATTGAACCAGACACCGAGGTTGTGGTGTTGGATTCGTTGGGTGAATTGCTCGGATTTTATGATTTGAGTGATTATGCTTTTGTGGGCGGAAGCCTTGTGTCTATTGGGGGACATAATGTTCTTGAGCCAATAGCCCTAGAAGTACCTGTTTTTTGTGGCATGTTTATGCAAAATTCAAAAAGTTTATGTGAGGAGCTTGTGCGTGCTGAAGCCATGCAGCAGGTTGCTGATGCAAGGGCGTTGGTTCAAGCGATTGGTGTATTACATCAAAATAAAGATGCACGTGATAGCCAAATTGCGCGCGCAACAAACGCCCTTAAAGCAAGCCAGGGAGCTGTTGCACGGCATGTGGATGCGATTGCATCCTATTGGGATTAATTACCCTGATTTTGTCGTTCTTTGATTTCGGAGAGTGTTTTGCAATCGATACAAAGGGTTGCTGTTGGGCGAGCTTCGAGGCGACGCATGCCAATTTCGACACCGCAAGCTTCACAGTAACCAAAATCATCTTCGCCGAGACGTTCAAGTGCGTCTTCAATTTTTTTAATCAGTCTGCGTTCACGGTCTCGTGCACGTAACTCGATACTGAATTCTTCTTCTTGACTGGCGCGATCGGCAGGGTCTGGAAAATTAGCGGCTTCGTCTTTCATATGTGTGACGGTTCGGTCAACTTCTTCCATGAGCGATTTACGCCAAGCGAGCAGAATTTTTTCAACGTGCTCTCGTTGCTTTTCGTTCATGTACTCTTCGTTTTTCTTTTCAACGTAGGGGGCAATATCTATATTTTTAATCGTATCGTTATTCACAGTGAGTTCACTCTCGTTTTCCTGAAATTTAATAGCCCTTTCCTTGTTTGTCAGGGGCGCATGTGAAGAGGGTAGATATATCAAAAAAATGAAGGTTCTTCAACTATTATGTCTCGGGAAGGCGGTGTTTATTTTGCAGCATGGCTTGTAATCTTTTCCGTTCAGGTTCGCTTAGGCTTTGGTGGCGAGCCTTCTCAATGAGTTGTTCGACCTCGCGAGCTTTGGTTTGTTTTGTTAAAAACCGAACGGTTTCAATAAACTCAGCGTCTTGTGCTGTTGCAGGGACTTGATGGTCCCAGGCAGCTAATTTATTGATAGCATCAAACAAAGGGGTTCCTCGAAATAATTCGACAAGGGTTGCTGTATTGCAGGTAGGGTTACTTGAAAGGTGGTGTAGTAGTTTTTGGAGTACTTGCTGATTCGCTTCAGTTAGTTCATTGGCATGCGGAAGCTCTGTATGTGTTGAGGTATAGAGCTCAGGATGCTGAAGCAATAAGGCTGTGGCAAGTCGAATAGGGGTGCGTTTTAAATGAGAAGAAGGCACCATTTTTTCAGGCGCTTGGCTTCCGCCTAAGGTTTTTTCGATCCGATGTGCATCGAGATGGCTTAGGCGTGCGAGTTCATCAAGTAGGAGCTGCTTATAAGGCCCGTCAGGAATTTTCTGATAAAAGGGTGTGATAGCATCTAAAAGTTGACTGCGACCGGCAAGGCTTGTCATATCTAGTGATTCTGTGAGTATATGAAGGAGGTGCTCATGAAGAGGCGTTGCTTGTTTTATCCGCTGTTTAAACGCTTCATGTCCTTCAAGACGCACAAGGCTGTCTGGATCTTCACCTTCAGGTAAAAAAATGAATTGTGCGTTGAGCTTTCCATCGAGTATGGGTAGTGTATTTTCGAGCGCGCGAAGGGCTGCTTTCATGCCTGCTGCATCACCATCAAAACAAAAAATAAGGGTTTGTGTATGTTTACTTAAGAGTTGCAAGTGATACGTACTCGTTGCAGTACCAAGCGTTGCAACAGCATTTAAAAAGCCATGTTCAGCTAAAGCCACAACATCCATATAGCCTTCAACAATGAGGATGTTATGGGGATTTGAGTCGGTTTGAAGGACTTGATGTAGACCATATAGTTCGCGATTTTTTTGAAAAATAACGGTTTCGGGCGAATTTAAATATTTAGGTTTTTGGTCTTTATCAATGGCGCGTCCACCAAAACCAATTAAGCGGCCATGTCTATCATGAATAGGAAACATAATACGATGGCGGTAGCGGTCGTAGGTGCTTTTGTCGTCTTTTTGGACGAGCATGCCGGTGGTAATTAAAGCATTTAGATGGGATTTAAAAGGTTGCTCGAGTGCATGCCAACCCTTGGGTGCGTAGCCTATTTGATAGCGTTTAATAATGTCAGCACTGACGCCACGATTTTCTAGATAGGACGCGGCATCAAGTCCGGATGTTTGTAATTTATTTTGGTAAAAAATAGCGATTTTATCTAATAGTTCATATAGAGGGAGGCTTTTGACATGAGAACGCGTGGATTGACTGTCTTTGGGTACTTCAAGGCCCGCGCGCGCTGCAAGTGTTTCAATGGCTTCAGGAAAATCTTGATTAAGGTAGCTCATAGCAAAGCTAATCACATTGCCACTGACACCACATCCAAAACAATGATAAAACTGTTTTTTTGCAATTACATTAAAAGAGGGGGTTTTTTCATCATGAAAGGGGCAACATGCCGCATGGCTTGTGCCTTGTTTTTTAAGAGGAACGTAGCTATCAATAAAATTAACGATGTCGGTTTTTACCAGCAATTCATCAATAAACTGCTGTGGGATTAGGGCTCCCATGATGTCGTACCTATATTGTGTGGGTGTCTCACTGAAGCTTGGCTTTAATTAAAGCACTAATGGCTGCCATGTCTGCACGGCCTTGAATACGTGGTTTTAAGTAGGCCATGATTTTTCCCATATCACGCATTGCCTTAGCACCTGTTTCGTAAAAGGCCTCGGTAATGAGTGCATCAACTTCTGATTCTGAGAGCGGCTCAGGCAGGAAGCGTTTAATTAAGGTTAGTTCAAATACTTCTTGCTCTTCCAAGTCTTTTCGTTCAGCAGCTTGATACTGTGTGATGGACTCTTGTCGTTGTTTTGCAAGCTTATCGAGTATAGCCAGCATGCGAGCATCATCGAGTTCAATACGTTCATCTACCTCGATTTGCTTCATGGCCGCCGTAATTAGACGAAGGGCTGCCACCGTGCGCTTATCGCGCGCGCGCATGGCATCCTTAAGTTCGGTTTCAATACGGGCTTTGAGGCTCATGATTACCGTCGACGTTTGTTTATTTTTTTAGAAATGGTTTCACGAGCAATTTTTTTCAAGTGACGCTTAACAGCTGCTGCTTGTTTACGCTTACGCTCAGCAGTTGGTTTTTCATAAAATTCACGACGACGTAATTCGGTTAAGATTCCAGCTTTTTCACAAGAACGTTTAAAACGGCGAAGTGCGTATTCAGGATTTTCGCCTTCTTTGACGCGAACTGTAGGCATTCAGGGGTCCTCTATTTTTTAAATTTAATCAAGTTGATTAATGTACGTAGCAACAAGTTGGCTATTCTAGTGGCAGTGGGGCTTTGAGTCAAGGTTTGAACGTACGAATATTAAATTAACTGGCTTATTAATCCCCCACAATTCCTTTTTGTAAATGATGATGCTTAACTTCTTCATCAAGGCCTGCGGCTTCGGTTAAAGCAGCGACATTTTGTTTGGTAAAAAAACCATCAAAATTGTGGCAACGTTCAACATATTCAGTAATCAATAAAGATAATGCTGAGTGTTTTGAAAAAATTTGTTTTAAATCAGGCTCATCTTTACATTCGCCAAATACTTTTGCTAAAAACCCAACTTGCATTTGCTCGCGTAATACCTCAATGACAAAATCAAGGTTTTTCATGGTGCTGCTGTGGTCGCCATCGGCAATTTCAATGGCAATGTGGTGCATGCGGCGCCCATAATTTCGAACAAAATTTTCGGTTGGCATCGGTTTTTTTTCAAATGAATTAATCATAAAAGGAGTATTATTAGCAGTAAATACTTTGGCGGGCGATTGAATATCATGGCCATGAGGCACACGGTTAACATTAGTGGATGAGTTCATGTCACCAATATTATAAGCTCCCCAAAAATAATAATTACTCAGACACAAAAACTCTAAAATAGCGTCTTCCCGCTCGCCGGCTAAAATCCGTGTAGCTAAGTGATCAATGCCTTTCATGAGTGGTTTGATGCCGGTTTCTTTCGAAAAATCATCAATTTTTTTTAAGGTGGTTTGTTGCTCTTGGGTCAGTGTAAACGGTTGACCTAACTTGAAATATTCAATATCAGATAAATCATGATGGGAGTACCCGATACTATTAAAAGTATGATCCGACATGCGTGTAAAGGCAAGGTATGGGTTTGAAAAAAGCTTATTTTTAATACGGTCTGGATCTTGAAAGTGAAAATCATGGCTTTCTAATATTTTTCGTGTTTCATCTAAATTTTCGCAATGGAAAATTTCACCCACATAACGCGCATTGTATTTGATGCGTGCATTAGGATACATGAAGTTTACGCGCGCCAAATCATCCTCAAAATTAGGATCGAGCGGTTCTAAAACAATAAATAAAGGTGCTTTTGCAGTATTTTTTAAAATATAAATACGGTGCGTGTCAGAGATAAAACTTTTGTGATACCGATAGGGCATCATGGCATATAGTTCTTGTAAGTAAGAAAAACCATCACCGGTTTGTACTTGGACGACAATGGCTTTGAGATTGCCAATTAAATCATTTAATCCGCTAGAGAGTCTGCGTTCATAAATTTTAATCCGATACTCGTTAAAATAATCAGAATTTTTTTTATCCCCTTTAGGCGGGTAGGTCAGTGGGTCAATCATTTAAAAGGCCTTTATTTAAATAATAATTAATTAAATCATAGACCAAAAAGTAGATTTAAATTATTCTATGTTTTTTTATTGACCCACATGTTGTAAGTGAGGTTTTCATGTCAACACAGCCAGAACAACAGTATCAATTAGCACTAAATAAACTAAAGTTAAAAGTAACGACGACGTCGTTAAGTACATTATTTAACCCGCCTTCGCCAATGAAAGCAGCGCTTTCGACATTGATTGAATTGGTTGAGGAGTTGAAAGCCCAAAATGAAGTGTCTATTCAATGTTTAACTGAAGCATTAGACAGTACAAATGATTTGTTAGAAGGTCGTATTAGTTTAGAGCGATATCATCAGATTGCCGATTGTATGTTGTCGTCAGCGCCGCCACAAAGTGGTCGTTCTTTATTAGGTATTTGTATGCATTATCTTAGTGTTGCTGTTTTTTGGGTTTCACTCGTGACTTTATTTGTAGGACCGGTTGTTCCTGCCGTCTTAGGATTAGTGGCAAGTTATTTTTTGAATGACCTCCAAAAATATATTGATTCTGGTCAATCTAAAACAGCGGCTGAGTCAACACCACTTGCGGATGGGATGAGATTATTTTCAAGCAAATGTTCTGTAAGTGACTTTGAGGCAGGAAGCGTCCAATTAGAGCTTTAATGGATTAACTGAATCTTTGCTTTCACGTACTATCTTACAAGTGCCTTGTTATCCCCATATGGAAGGGGCATGATAAGGTTATGATGGAGATACATTATTTCTAATAAGGATATTTCAATGATGCTTTCAAAAGGCAGGATGCTTTTAGGTGGTTTTACTGTTTTATTTTCTTCTTTATTACATGCAGGCACCATGGGTGAGCCGCCTTCAAGTTTTGAAGGGTTTTTATTTGGTGTAGGTGGTGGTTATGAGAATACAAACTTAAGTAAATGGACGGATATTACGATGTTCTCGACGTTTCCGTCGGTTACGGAATATTATCGACAAGATAATATTAAAAATACGTTCAGTCCCATTGCAAATGCAAGCTATTTTGGTGCAGTTAAAGAGCAATGGCTATGGGGTATTAAAGGGGTTTATAAATATTTAGGGGTACAGCATCCTACCTTGGTTTGGTCTGGTACTTATCAAAATGGGACGTATCAAGAAGCCAGCTTTCATACGAAATTGGTCCAAGAGTTTTTCTTAACGCTTGATGCAGGTTATCAAATTTTTCCAAACTGGTTGGTTTATTTAGGGGTCGGGCCATCGATTACAGGGGTTCAAAATGAACTGCGCGGGAATCTTTTACCGAGCACATCAACCACATTTACCTACAGTGAAAAAACGCGAAGTAAAACCTTATGGGGTGTTGCAGGGCAGGTTGGATTTGAATATATGCTGCCTAATCGCTTTATGCTTGATTTGTCTTATAATTTGGTCGTGAGTCCAAAGAGCACTATGCCAACAACCTATTTTGCAACCAACACAGCACATTTTTACAGTGCTTTTTCGCAACGAATACAGTTGTTAGAGCAAGGGCTTAATGTGACAGTCAACAAATACTTTTCTTAATGCCTAGGAGGCGTTGACCATGAGACAAGTTCTGTTTTTTTTAAGCTTAATCCTTTGTTCAAGTGTGATGGCTGCAACCATGCCTAAAGGTCGATGCGCTTTACTGTACGATGATATTAGTACGACGGGGCCCACGGGTAAAAAAACACGTAGTCAGGGACATTGGATTCCAAATATTACGGCTTTTAATGCAGGGGCGAGTACAGGAAAAGAGATTACATGCTTGTATCCTTATACAGGGGATATTGAAATGTATTGTACTGATCCGATTAATTGTATTTTTACCGGTCCTAATAAGAATGTATTTGTTTATTATGACAGCGGTTTACCGTCTATTAAGGCATATCACGACGCATTTCCTGCAGCAAAGATACTCCCCATTATTGATGGCAACACAAAAAGTGCATTATTAAAGGCACTGACTTACACCGAAGTAGGTACCAGTACAGCTGATTTAGTGGTCGCACAAGTGTGTAATGATCCTAATTCGGATGGTGTTTTTTTTGATTTAGAGCCTTTTGATATTAGTGTGCCTGGACAGTTTGCTTTTTATAGTCAGATTGCAAAGCAGTTTTCGGGTAAAGCATGTACTGATGCATTGCATCCTAATGGGCGTGTTTTTGGGGCATTTTTAAGTCCTAATAAAGTGAAAGATTGGGCAAAAGTAAAAGCAGCTTTTGGAAATGTTGGTTATCCGGCTGTATCGGCTTATGATATTAAAGATACGAATCCACCAACACCCACTAGCATTCAGTTGTATCATTCAAGTGTGACAGGAATGCTAACGACCATGGATGCAGCGTCTAAAGCAAATAATCTACCATATAAAGTTGTTGTACCTTGGGCTGCAAGTTTTGGTGAATTTAATCAATATGGAACCTACGATCCGTCTAATCCTCCGTCTGATTTTAAATTAATTAAAAATTATACCTCTGAGGGCATTACACAGCTTGCCTATGTACAAGCAGCCAGAGCAATTATTATGGCGGCTTGCAAAAGTGCCAATTTTTTAGGCATGGATGGTTGGAGCTACAGCCAATATAAATCACCTACAGGAGAGCAAATGCTCTTGCCTGCTATTCCTGAAGGTGCCGTGGTGCAGTATTTGCAAAAGAACTAATAAGGTAAAAATAAACCACAAAAATAAAAAAAACACCCAAGTGGGTTTTAAATCAACAAATGCTGTTCTTTTTGTGTTACAGTAGCGCCTTTATATGTCTTAAAGGTGTAAAAATGAAACCTTATAGTAAAGAAAGTCGCGAACAAGCACACAGACTAAGAAACTTACGTAGAACAGGAAAGCATCTCACGCCTCTCAATGTTGAAAACCTTGAGCAAAAATTATTTGATGGGATGGAGGATCTCAGTCTTACGGACCAACTAACTGATGGTTCAGTTGTGTCTACTTGCTCGAGTACTTCCGAAGATTTGAGTTGTGCTTACGGGCGACAATTGCCTTCACTTGAGGGCGGTTCATCTATTCCTAGTTCTCCTGGTAGTTTGGGCTCAGTCGGTTCTAGTCCATTAACTACGAGATCAACCTCATCGCGTTCACTTTTTTCTCCTGATAACAGTGAATATACCCGTGATCTTTGAAAATGCTTGCTTTTTAAATTTGAGAGGATCATGCTTTTCAGCATGAAAAGAATTCGCCTAACAGAAGATGAAAAAGCAGAGCTTGAATCTCGTCATTGCCAATGCACGAATCGAAAAGAAGG